>DCMG01000067.1 GCA_002321335.1 Bacteroidales bacterium UBA1628
GACAGATAGCGCGGATTCTGCTGGAGCGACATCACCAGCTTGTCCTTGAACATCAGGACGGAACGAAGCTCGCTGCGCTCCGACTCGCTTTCCTTGAGCTGGGTTCTGCTCTTCCCTATCTCGTTGTCCTTCCTCTCAATGGCGGCATCACGATTCCTGATGTTCCTCTTTAGTACCTTGACAATGACGAACAAAGCCACGAACAACGACAGCACAACAGCCACCGCGGTGCCGATGATCCGGCTTCTGGACGAACGGATGGCAGCTTTCTCAGCCTCGACACGATCCTCGATGATCTGATCGTTTTGCTGAGACGCTTCCAGTTGGCTTTTGATCTCATTGTGAATGGTCAGATACTTGACAGCATTCTCTTTGTCATCCAGCAGATCACGATACACGATGTAACTGAGCTGAGATCCGGAAAGCTTCGCTATCAGATCCGGAGCCTCCATCTCTTTGGCGGCATAGAAAAGAGCCGAATCCGGCATGTTCATCTTACGGAAAGCGTCAGCAAGCACTGCATAGCGGACTCTGGATTTACGTTTCCCTTCCCGGAACAGCTTCTCCTGAGCGCGGACAGCGTCTGAGGCACATTCCAAAGCCTTGTCAAATTGACCGTCACGGCTGTAACAAGCACCAAGATTGTACAAGGATCTGGCATAGTCGTTATCCTCTCCTTTTGAGATCTCCGCCGCGCGACTGGCATATTCAATGGCCTCGGAATAGTCCTTGCTCTCGTCTCCAAGGAACAACGCCCGGTGCGACATATTGATCAGAGCAGTCACCTGCAACGGCAGCGAACCAGCCTTTTCGGCCTCCTCCAACCCTTTCTCCATATAAGGCAAGGATGCGTCATACCACTTCCTGTCATTAAGCACGACAGCGTAACGCAAATTGACCAAAGCCGCAAGCATGTGATTGTCAGAGCCTTTAATTTCCTTGGTGGCAAGAAGCAGATCATTGGCCCATTCTGCCTGATCGCCGGATTTGATGTCCTCCCGGACCACCGCGCGAAGATAGAACGCCTGCGCCTTCCTGTTCCGGTTGCCATACTTGAGAAAATAGTCAACGCCGACATTCATCATGTCCTCATCGATTCCCGGCTTGTAGGCGTTGTACTCCGCGAATGTCCTCAACAGGCAGTATGATGCATAAAGATAACGGCTGGAGGATTCTGAATATGAAGACGAATCCAGTATGGTCAAAGCGCTGTCAGGCCGGGAGTCCAAAAGACTCTCAGCCCGACTTAAATCCTCAGGAAGTCTTGCTCCACGGCCGCATGAAAAGGCCATCAAAGCACAGACAATGAATATAATCGCAGGATACTTTCTCAACATAATCATCACAGGCAGCTGGTAGTTAGCCGGTTGGTCCAATCGGCCTTTGCCCGAACGCAAAGTTAGGAAAAATCCGGGAATATTTCAGAATATAGCGGATCCCGTGAAGTCGCCCGTGAAGTCTACTACTTTCCGCCCAGTCCGCTGCCGCTTCCTATTCGTGATGCTTCATCAATGTTGCCTACTTTGCGTGAACGTGCCTGCTGCGCTTTTCCGAACCTCCAGTTCAGGCCTATATGAAGCATTTGGGAATAATACTTTTGACCGATGAAAGAACTATCCACATTTCCAAGGACAGTGTCCGAGCCGAATCCAAGGCAATCCAAATTCGTGTTCAGGCTTCGCAGGACATCATCCAGATTGACGGAAAGGGTAAGGCGGCCATCAAGCATTGTCTTCTTCACGCCTATATTCATAGAATAGAGGTCGTGGAGTTTGAAGTAGCCGTACGCCATCGGCGAGCGGTAGTAACCGTCCAGCTGAACCTTCCAGTCCTTCGGAAGGTTGAATGTGAAACATGAATAGCAGGACAGCGTGAACGTCTCGTTCTCAGACAGGCCGGCGGTGTGGGCGTCCGAATAAAGCCCTGTGCAGCTGAGCGTCCAGACAAGCCACTTGGCAAGAGGCAGTTCCGTCATGTTGGCGGTAAGGGCAAGCATGTTCTGTCTGCCGAAATTAGCCCATGTCAGCAGCTGGTCTCCGTTCTCTTTGAGAGTAGGAAGCTGGGAGAACAATCCGCTTGAATGGCTGAAGGANNATGTGGACACCGAGAAGTGCTGCCCGAAACCGGCCATGAAGGAAGCTTCGTCTGAATATGACGGACGCAAGTCTGGATCTCCGACCGTATAGGTGTGCGCATCGACAAAGTACTCAACCGGATTGAGAGTGTTGTAGCTTGGACGCTGGATCCTTCTGGTGTAGGAAACCGAAAAGCGAAGCGCCGCGGACGGATTGAATCCGACGAAAGCGGTCGGGAACAGGTCGAAGTAGCTGCGCTTGCTTTGGTCTCCGGCTGTGATCCAATCACCGAGAGAGTTGGTATATTCACCCCTCAATCCAGCCTTGGCCGACCATTTGGGACCAAACTGAGCAGCGAGAGAGAAGTAGGCGGCGCCTATGTTCTCGCGGTATTTGAATCTTGTGCCGGTGTTGACGGCGGACGGACCGGTCTCCATTCTTGATGTCGTGTTGGCCGTCTTGGACAACGCCCACTTCGCGCCGGCCTCCAGTCTGGCGAATTTGAACACGGTAGCCTCATAGTCGGCCTTAGCGGACCAGATGTTCACCTTGTTGTCAGAGTCCACAAGCCTTGTGGAAGGGATCCATTCCGACGCGGCCAGTGTACGGGTAAAGGTCTTCTGGTCGTTCGCTGTCGTGTTGGCGTTGTGATAGTAGTCCACATTCAACGTAAGTTCAGAGTTCGTCGCCTCGTCAAAGATGTGGGTAAAGTTAAGGTTTCCGTTGGTCTGACGGCTCTTGTCCTCGTTCCAAGTCGTGGACTCAGCCCTTTCGATCTCCTTGTTCCCAAGGGTCTGGGTGGTGACATTGTTGTCCCTGTCTGACTTCTGGACATTACGAGAACCCGGGATGTTGACAATGAAGCCCAACGTGTTCTTCTTGTCGATGAACCAGTCGTTTCCGAAACGCACCTGCCAGTTGCCGAAGCGATCCCGTTGGAGCGACTTGGCACGGATCTCAAACGGAGTTTCGTTCTGCATCAGTTTGTTGTCTATGTCAAGATCTATGTCCATGTCATAAATTCCCTGATAAGCAGAGACAAACGTGTTGGTCTTGGCTGTCCTGTAGCTGATGTTGCCGTTGAGACTCTCACGCATGAGGAAACGGTCCGTGCTTCCGAAGTACATGCCTCCGTCGTCAGTACCGATCTCTCCGTTCAGGCCGGACATTAGATTGCGCTTTGTCTTGATGTTGATTATTCCGCCCTGACCCTCGGCGTCATATTTAGCTGAAGGATGCTCCATCAACTCAAACTTCTCGATGGACGAGCCGGAAGTCGATCTAAGCAGAGCCTCGAGCCCTTTGCCGTCAAGATAGGACGGACGTCCGTCGATCCAAATCTGGACTGCCTTGCCGTTCAGCGTCACCTTGCCGTCCTTGTCGATCATCACACCTGGAGCCTTCTTGATGAGCTCAAGAGCGTTGCTGCCTTGAGCGAACGCGCTTTGGGAGACGTTCATCACCAGTTTGTCGATCTTCATCTCGACAAGTTTGACACGCTCGGTGACGGTCGCGCCGGAAAGCATCTGAGTGTCCTCTGACATATTCAAAGGTTCAATTTCATTAAGACCGGCAACGACAGTCACTGTCTTGCTGAAATCTGAATAGCCGATAAGGGAAGCCTTAAGGATGTACTCGCCCGGGGCGGCCTGAAGGGAATATATTCCTTTATCATCACAAGTAGTACCAGAAACCAAAGTGCTGTCAGCCTTCATTAGGGCGACAGTCACCCAACCAAGCGGCTCACCGGTGTTCTTGTCGCACACCGAACCTCTGATCTCAGAAGTGTTCTGTCTGGCCGCATCCGCATTGATTCCGCAAAGGATCGCCACGACGGCAATCACAAGTAATCTAAATCTTGTCATCTTCGTTTTCACTTTATCACGGTGCAAAGTTACTATGAGATTTCCTTCACCAATCAATTCAAAGCGGACAATCATAATCCACAATTCTCTGGATATCAAAGGCTAAAGCACAGACAACGTGGACAACACCCATGCTGGACGACTTCACGCGCGAAAATTCCACCGCTTATCCATGACAAGGGATGTTCTGTGGCATCCGGCCAAAATATTCAATAATTGAATAATTAATCATCACAAACTATTGCACAATTTGCGGAATTTTCTGAAATTGCAGTCAAATTTAACGGAGTTAACACTTGAGACTAATGATTCGGGAAACTCTCTCTCGCATTCTATGTTTGCTAACCATTTGGTCAGCCTGTGCTTCAGCGCCATCAGCCCTTGCCGGTCCGGCCCGTCCCGGCATCATCACCGTGACTAATGGAGATGGGTCAAAAATCAATATTCGCGTCCACGGAGATGAGTTCCGCCACTATGTCACGACAGAGGAAGGATATTCTTTGGCAGTGGACGCCGATGGGGACTGGGCTTTCGCAAGACTTGGAAGCGATGGTCTTCTGGTTCCGACATCCGTCAAGGCCAAGCCCGTCAGCAGACTTACGGAATCAGAGCGAAAGATTCTTGGTCAATCACTGCGCAAAGGAGTTCAGCCGACAACTCTGACCCCGCTGCAGAAAAGATTGCTTGAATCGACGCGGGCATATTCACCGCTGACACGCTCCGGCGAGGTTTCTGATTGCATTCCTCCGCTTCTGGGCGGGACCTCGTGGAAGCCGACAGGAGAAAAGAAGATTCTGGTGCTTCTGGCGGAATTTCCCGACCTTTCGTTCACGGAAGGAAGCAACTCCGCATTCAATAATCTATTGAATTCCCAAAACTACACAAAGGGAGGAGCCACCGGAAGCGTATGGCAGTACTATTATGACAATTCCAACAATAAGTTCAGTCCGGAGTTCACCGTGGCGGGACCGTACAGACTTTCCAAGGAGAGGAAATACTATAAGGACAGACCGGAAGAGATGGTCTCCGAAGTTGCCCGCCTGGCCGACCCTGATGTGGATTTCAGCCAATTCGCCGAGAACGGAATGGCTCACGACATATTCGTGTACTACTCAGGAGGAGCTGAAAGCACCGGTGACCCGAACGGAATCTGGCCGCACCGCAGCACGATTAACGGTCTGTCTCTGGACGGTGTGACAATCCCTGGCTACGCTTGCAGTTCCGAGCTGGAGCCTGGCGTGGCAGGAAACAACACCCTTGCGGCCATCGGATCGTTTTGCCATGAGTTCGGGCACATCATCGGACTGCCGGACCTCTATGACACCGACACGGGGGACAACAACGATGCGGACACCCCATCATTCTTTTCTCTGATGGCACACGGAACCTACAACAACGGCAGCCGAACCCCGCCGGCGCTCAGCATCCTGGAAAGATGGATGATGGGCTGGGCGGAACCTGAGATCCTGCAGAGCACAGGGGAATATACCCTCCCGGCCATCACCGACGGCAAAGGCTACCTCATCAAGACAGAGTCTGACGGGGACTACTTCCTGCTGGAATGCCGTGGAGCCGGGAAGAACGAATGGGACAAAAAGGAATATCTCGACTACTACGGGCAAGGTTCCGACTGGGGGCTTGTCATCTATCACGTCAGAAACGAGACCAACAGCTGGATCGGAAACAGGGTGAACACCAGCCGGGGTAACGAACATTACAAGATTTTCTATTCCAATCCCAACTCTAAAAACGGTTACGCGCCACAATACCTGCCGGATCACTGTTTCTTTCCTGGAGGGAACAATGTGACGTCGATCCACAGCGACAACTCGTCCAAGTTCCTGGCCGCCAACGGGAAGAAGGCCATGGCCGAGATTCCGTCGATAAGGCTTGACGCGGCGGACGGTTCGGTAAGGCTATCTGTCACAGAGCGAGGTGGAGACATCTCTGACATCAAGTCAAGCACCTTCCAGCACGACATCCTTCTCAGCTGGAAAGACGACCTTTCCTCCGTCTGGACAGTCGAGTGGAAGCCGGAAGGCAACGATGGCAAGACAAAATCAATCTCCGGACTGACTTCGCCAGAGGTGCACATCCCTCTGCTGAAGGATGCAAGCGACTATGTGATCACCATCACCGGTGACAAGGACAGCAGGTCTTCCCTGACTCTGAAAACCGAGAAATCCGGATCAGGATTCCCGAGGATCCAATTATCAAAGAAAAACCCGACATCGGAGGACAAGGTCTTGATGATGCTGGTTGACTGCGGTGAGGCAAGTGACATCCAATGGACAGTTGACGGGGGCAAATCTGACGGCTACGTCAACCTGCGCAAAGGCGAACATTACGTCCAGGCTGTAATGACAAAGCCTAACGGCACCACCGAATATTTCGCCAGATACATAAATGTCATACTGTAATATTCATTGAATATGAAACTTACATTCAGAATATTCACCGCTTTAATTTCATGCTTCCTCCTTTTCGCCTGCAACGGGAGCAAGGAAGACAACACATTCCGGGAGGAATTTTCCGTCTCCGATGGTTTGGGAATATATCAGGACGGCAAACCGGTGCTGACTTTTCTAAAGAACAAGCACCAATATTACTGCAACCCCTCCGAGGGCATCATGCGGATCATCGACAACGAGGGCATGCGCGATGTCACGGTCAAACTCGACGGGATGCCTTCGTCCTCAGGAAAGGTCAGCGGTGTCGTCTCCGGGAACATGGGCATAACGGGATTCAGTTTCAGCGAGTTGGGAATACTCAAGATTGACAGCAGGACTGTCTGGCTCTGGTCGGACAAGGACAAGGTCGGATTCATCCTCCCCGCGGCTGGACTGCAAACCACAAAAGCAAACTAATATATTAATAAATAAGAACGTATGAAAAGATTCTTTGTGTTCTTGTTTTATGTTTCTGGCGGCATTCTCACTTGCGTCGGCCCAGACCATAAACATCAAAGGAACCGTCATCGATGACAACGGGGAACCGGTCATCGGTGCGTCTGTGATGATCAAGGGAACCTTGAAAGGCGACATCACGGATGTGAGCGGTCATTTCAGCCTCAGCGGAGTGAAAACAACTGACAAGCTGGCTGTCTCCTGCATCGGAATGATTGCCATGGAGCTTGACCCGCAGCCGGAGATGACAATCCACCTGAAAACCGACCAGGAGCAACTGGATGAGGTCCTCGTCGTGGCTTTCGGCCAGCAGACAAAGTCCTCCTTCACGGGATCGGCGGCTGTGGTCAAGAGCGACGCTCTTGAAAAGAAGCAGCTCACCAACGTTATCAGCGGACTCCAGGGAGAGGTTGCCGGACTTCAGATGACCGGCAACTCCGGCTCCCCTACCGCCACGCCGTCCATCGCGATCCGAGGATTCAGTTCCATCAACGCCGGCACATCCCCTCTGATCATCGTGGACGGAGCGCCATACGACGGTGGATGGAACAACTTGAATCCTAACGATGTGGAAAGCATCACCGTTCTCAAGGACGCCGCTTCCAACGCCCTCTACGGAGCACGTGGAGCGAACGGTGTGATCATGATCACAACTAAGAAAGGCAAGGCTGAGAACGCAGTCGTGACATTGGACGCCAAATGGGGTGTCAACAGCAGGGCAACGCAGGAATATGACCTCATCACCGACCCGGGGCAGTACTACGAGATGCATTACCGGGCCTTGTACAACTACAATGTCCGTGACAACGGCCTGTCGGCTTTCGACGCGCACGTGACCGCGAACAACACGCTCGGCAAGCCGGCGTCTCAGGGAGGCCTTGGGTACATTGTCTACGCTGTCCCCGAGAATGAATATCTTATCGGAACAAACGGTAGACTCAACCCTCACGCCACACTTGGCAATCGTGTCTGCAACGATGGGAAGTTCTACACCCTGCTGCCTGACAACTGGGTAGATGAGGCGTTCCGGAAGAGCCTCCGCCAGGAGTACAACCTTAACCTGACGGGTGGCAACAACAAGCTGAACTTCTACGGATCCCTCGGTTACCTTAACAACAAGGGAATCGCCTACAACTCTGATTTTGAGCGTTACACAGCCAGATTCAAGACTGACTACCAAGCCAAGGAATGGCTCAAGGTCGGAGCGAGCATGAGCTACACACACTCGGACCAGAATGACGTGAACGATGGAGACAACCTCTTCCTGATGGCATCGGAGATGGCTCCGATCTATCCGGTCTACATCCGCGATGAGAATGGCAAGATCATGACAGACGAGAACGGAAAGATGTATGACTACGGCTCCGGAGAGAACGGCGGCGCGAAGCGTCCGGCAAGCATGCTCCCGGCCAGAAATCCGCTCCAGGCCAACGAGTTGAACCAGAACCGTACTAATGCAAACATCACCACTCTCAACGGTTTCGCTGACATCACCCCTCTTGAGGGACTCAAGATCACATTGAACGGAACAGTCACCGACAATGAGTGGAACAACACCTCCAAGGTGCAGCCATTCTATGGCAACACCGCCTCCACCTACCCTGGCGGCTACATTTCCAAGACAGCTTACCAGACATTCACGCTGAACTTCCAGCAGATAGTGAACTACACCAGGCAGTTCGGCCGCCACAATGTGTCTGTCATGGCCGGTCACGAGAACTACAAGTACAACTACAACTACGTCTGGGGAGACAAGGAAAACATGTTCTCCTATTTCGGCAGTGATGAACTTAACGGAGCCGTGAAGGTCATCTCCAACGGCAGCTCCACAAGTCGCTACAACACCGAGGGCTGGTTCTCTCGCGCCATGTACAATTTCGACGAGAAGTACTTCCTTTCGGCCTCCTACCGCCGCGACGCGTCATCCAGATTCCATCCGGACCACAGATGGGGTAATTTCTACTCAGTCGGCGGAGCTTGGACAATGAACAAGGAGAACTGGTTCGATGTCAGCTGGATCGACATGCTCAAGGTCAAGGCCTCTTGGGGCCAGCAGGGAAACGACGCTATCGGCGATTTCAGGTACACCGACACATATTCCATAAACAACGTCGACGGCAAGGTCGCTCTCGTCCAGAGCAGCGTCGGCAACCCTGACATCACATGGGAGACCAACAGCAACTTCAACACAGGCCTTGAGTTTGAGATATTCAAAAGCAGGATCTCCGGAAGCGTTGAATATTTCCGCCGCAAGACAACCGACATGCTCTGCTTCGTCTACGTTCCTATGTCCGGAGGCTACGGCGGATCCTACGACAATGTGGGTGACATGATGAACAAAGGCGTGGAGCTCGACCTGCATTTCAATGTACTCAGGACAAAGGACTTCAACTGGGACATCAACCTGAACGCCACTCACTACAGGAACAAGGTGCTGATGCTCCAGGAAGACAACAAGAAGAACATTCTGGATGGTCATCCAGGCTATGTCAACGGATCTTATTTCTACGGCGAGGGTCTGTCAGTGCATACATTCCGCCTGAAGAAGTACGCCGGAGTGTCGGCGAGCGGAGAGTCACAATGGTACCAGGTAGATGAGAGCACCGGAGAGACCACTGTCACCACTTCCAACTCCAACGCGACCTATTTCAACTGCGGCACTTCTGATCCCGATCTCTATGGAGGATTCAACACCACCCTTAGTTTCAAGGGATTCGATCTCTCGGTAAACTTCAACTACAGCATCGGGGGCAAGGCCATAGACTATGGCTACATGGCATTCATGACCAACCCGTCCAACGGCTACACCGGTTTCGCGTTCCACAAGGATCTGCTTGACGCATGGTCCGAGACCAACACAAACTCCAACATTCCTCGGTTCCAATACGCCGTCAAGGATGAGGACACAAGCTCGGCCGGCCTTTCCGACAGGTTCCTGACCGACGCCAGCACTCTGACTCTCCAAACAATCAACCTCGGCTACACCCTGCCTAAGAATTGGGTCTCCAAGATTGGCCTGAGCAACCTCAGAATCTATGTTTCTGGCGACAATCTCTACTACTGGAGCAAGCGCAAGGGTTTCGACCCTCGCGGAAGCTTCTGGGGAGCCACATCGACATCGTCATATTCGCCGATCCGCACGTTCACCGGCGGCCTCACGATCCAGTTCTAGTGTGAAAACTTTTAAGAGACAATGAATATGAAAAAATACATACACATTCTATCTGTCATTCTTTGCTCCGCCTTCTGCGCCGGATGCATCGAGGAGACATTCCCGAGCGACATGGCCACACCGGAGCAGATCCAAGGCTCTAAGTCTCTGGAATACCTGACGAACAGTCTTCCGGCGTATCTCGTGACCTGGGACACCTACGGCAGCAGCAACAACACGCAGGACTGGGGATATCCTTGCCAGATGTACATGCGCGAGATAATGGGCGAGGACTTTCCTATGGCAGACAACGGCTACAACTACTGGGCATGGCTTGAGAACGCCATCTCGCTGCGCTACATGTACTACTACCCGTACTACTATTATTATTCATTCATCAAGAACGCCAACAACGTCATCACGCAGGCGAGCCTCATGAAACCGGAGGAAAACGAAGCCATCAGACACAATCTCGGCATCGGACTTGGCTACAGAGCGATGCTCTATCTGGATCTGAGCCGTCTTTTCGAGTACAGAGCCACCGGAGTGGCGTCGCTTGACAACGAGGCGCAGGAGAAGGGCTGCTACGGCATAACGGTGCCTATCGTCAAGGAAAACACCGCGACCAATGACTTGACAAACAATCCGTGCGCGCCTTTCTACACGATGTACAGATTCATAATGAATGACTTGAACAGGGCCGAAGACTGTCTTAAAGGCTATTCAAGGACCAGCAAGGCACTTATGGACCAGAGCGTCATCTACGGATTGAAGACACGCCTGTGGCTTGACATGGCGAGCCGGTTCGAGAAGGATCCCGAGGCTCTGGCCAAACAGATCGAGGCTGAAAGTGACACTGACGGCTACGGCAAGCTCGGAATCACTTCGGCCAATGACTGCTTCGCAAAAGCGGCCGAATATGCCCTTAAGGTTATCTCAAATCCGGCATGCACACCTCTCACCCAGGAAGAATGGAGTGATCCAGCCACAGGATTCAACACTCCTCAGTCATCGTGGCTGCTCGGGACATCCATCACCAGCAAGGAGCAGATCAACTACAACTACTGGAACACATTCCTTGGCTACATGGCCTCTGAGGCGGACTGGGGAATGGCCAACGACAGCTACTACGGTTATCGTTGCATCGGGAAGGCCTTGTACGACAAGATTTCCGACAGCGACTGGCGCAAGAACAGCTGGATCTCACCAGACGATGCCGGCAAGACACCGATTCCGGAGAAATACAGAACATCCGTCTCCGAGACAAAATGGAGCGGAATCCCTGCCTACACCAATCTTAAGTTCCGTCCTGGAAGTGGTTCTCTCACAGTATTGGAGACCGGGCTTATCGCATGTCTGCCGATGATGCGTGTGGAGGAGATGTATTTCGACTACTTCGAGGCCATCGCCCACACCGAAGGAGTCTCCGCCGCCGCGACAAAACTTCAGGAATTCATGAACACATACCGCTACACAGACGGTTCTTACACCTGCAATGCGGCGGACATGGATGCTTTCATCAGCGAACTGATGGTCCAGAGAAGGATTGAATTCTGGGGCGAAGGTGTCAACTACTTCGACTACAAGCGCCTGGCACTGACTGTCACCAGAAGTTACGACGGCACTAACTACGAGACAGAGTACCGGCTGAACTCTAACAAAGGCTACGTGGCCCCGTGGATGAACTACATGATTCCGGAGAGCGAGAAAGACCGCAACCAGGCAGTCATCATCTCACCTAATCCGTCAGGAGCGATCTCAGCGCAATAACAAACCAACAGGAGATTTTGAATATGAAAAAGATCAATGAATATATTTGTCTGGCCGCTGCCGGTCTGGCCGTTCTTATGGCCGGATCATCATGCGGCACAAAAGACAGCTACGAGAAAGGGCCGGAGACATCACAGGGCTGCATCGCGGCGTATTTTCCGTCGTCCAACCAAACCAACTACACATTGACTCCTGAAGAATATTCAGCGTCAGACATATTGTCACTTAAAGTCGAGCGTGCCGTCTCCGATGCCGCCGCCTCGGTCCCGGTGATCGTGGTGAGCAAGGACGACGTGTTCGAGGTTCCTTCCACAGTGGAGTTCGCCGCCGGAGAATCCACGTCCACCCTTGACATCAAGATGAACGGACTGGAGCAGCGGGTGAACTACACGTTCACGGTAAGGCTTGGCGATGAGTATGTGGATCACTATTCAGTACATGATGGCTCGGACGTGTTCAAAGGGGACATCGTGATCGCCAGATGGGTCAAGGTCGTTAAGAACGCCCGATTCATGTACTCCGGGCAGAAGTTCCCTGACACTTACTCTGACATCTACAATCTCGATGGCTACAACAAGTTCTACATCGAGAACTTCCTCGGATCAGGAGTCAACCTTGGTTTCTCCATCAAGAGCTACGATGAGGAAGAGAAGAAATTCATCACATTCAACCCTTCCGACAGGACTACTTGGAAGGGCACGTTCATTCCTTTGGACCATTGCATGGATGATCCGGACGGCGGGACCTGGTGGTGGCTGATGAAAGATGTCGCCAATCAGGAATATGCATCCTGGACTCCGGAAGGCAGCGAGACCGGGTTCAACTACATCAATTTCTACAAGGATGAGTCCACCACTGACTTCGCCAGCATAGACATGAACGGCAGCACGGACAGCACTGCCGGATGGCTCTGCTCATACGGTTATCTGACTGATGATTCGGAGACCGGCTACGTGTACGTCTACATGTATTGGAACAGCAATGACATTCCGTCTGAAGAATAAAACAACAAGAGACAATGAAAAAAGTATATATCCTGCTTGCGCTTCTGTGCGCCTGCATATTCACATCATGCAAGGATGACGATCCTGTTTTGACTCCGCTTCAGACACCAAGCGGAGAAGTCTATCAGGCGACCGTCTGCTCACTGACTTTCTTTTGGGACAAGGTTCAGAACGCCACCCAGTACGGCTACGAACTGAAAGACTCCAACGGCAGCGTTGTGGCTGGAGACGTGACCAACGGCACCACAGCCACATTCACGGGGCTTAAGGACAATTCCACCTACACGCTTGACGTGTGGGCATATTCAGAGTATGGATCACAATATGAGAAATCAAAGGTAGCGTCACTGAGCGGCACAACCCCTGCAATAATACAGTTGGCGACGCCTTCACCTGCCGCCACGGTTGACGGAGCTGCCACGATCACATGGGAAGCCGTTCCGAATGCGACCGGATATTCCTACACCTGTTCTTCCGACAATGGTACATCCGTGTCCGGCACTACCGCAGAGACCAGTGTCACTCTTTACTCGCTGACTACGGGAACATATTCATTCTCCATCAAGGCAGTGAGTGACCAGGAGGCCTTCAGTGATTCGGAAGAGGCGACAGTCACTTTCGAAATCGAGAAAAAAGAGTCTTGGAGAGTGGATGGCACATTCAACGATGGAGCCGACAACAAATGGACTGTCACGATGATCGCATGGAACAACGGAACCTACACGTTGAAGAATTGGTACAACGTCGAAGGCTACGATCTTGAGTTCTCCGTCAACGACGACACCTCCATCAACATTCTCAACTGTTACGAAGCGTACCTGCCGAACATCTGGGTAGAGGCCGGCATCGAGGAAGACAATGGCTGGATTCAACTCTACACGGCATCCACCGGCAGCGGATCATACTCAAGCTTCGCAGGAACAAGGGCTGACGGTGGTTCCGTCTGGTTCTACAGCTACAAGACCGAGAATTACGCCGAGTTCACTTGGAATGGCGGAGGAAGCAGCCTGATCGATGAGATTGTCGGGACTTACGCCCAGAATGGCACCGGAATAGACTACACCGGCGTCCTCAGCGACAACGCAGCGTTCAACGCCACCAATGATGTGACCATCACCAAGACCGGTGACAACACCATCGAGATGACCGGCTTCTTCTGCGAAGGCACAACATTGACCGCCACCCTTGACGAGAGCGCCAGAACCCTGACCTTTGACATTAGTGTCTGGCTGACATATTACTACTTCTCAGCAGCCGGAAATGTCTCGGCACCGGTTGTCGCCACAATAGCTGAAGACGGAACCATAACGTTCACAAGTTGGTCAGCCATGGCTGAATACTCAGGCGTGTACTATGACTATGTGGCCGACACGAGCACAACATTGACAAAGAAATAGTTCCGTACATCGGAAAAACAATCCAAGCCCTGAAGCAAAGAGTTGCCTCAGGGCTTTATTTGTTGAGTTGACACAACGCACAAACTGCCATAAAAATTATGAAGTAAATGTCACCACAGAAAGGCACAAACGGGACATTCTACGATGAAAATAGCCAGAAAACTGCCAAAGGTTCATGGGGAAATGAGGGTAAGGATAAAGGTAAAAAAACGCAGCCTTGGGCACGAAAAACCGGAGGGAAGCAAAACGACTCCGGAGGGTGCTGATGGCACTGGCGGGAAGCGAAATGGGGCTATAACGACTCCGGAGGGCGCGGGAGAGCCGGGAAATCCTGAAGG
>DCMG01000144.1 GCA_002321335.1 Bacteroidales bacterium UBA1628
GTAATATTCAATGCCTTTGAAACTGGTTTTCGTCAAGGCAGGGAGTTCCGCGTCAAGCCAGTTGCACAGGCGGAACGGATTGTCTTTGCCTCCGTTGCCGGGAGCGACAGCCTTCGCGCAGACACGGAAGACGGTTTCCATCCATCCTTCGTAGTCTTCGCCAGGAAGTTTGCTGAACGTGGCGGCTATCAGTTCGTAGGTTCCTTCGCCAAGTTTCCGGATGTCCAGAATGCGATTCTCGCGGAATGAGGAGTAGAGCAGGTTTCCGTCATCAAACTCCTGGAGGTAGTCAGGTGATCCGTCCACCCAGTACGAACGCCTTCTGGTCTCGTCTGCAGAAGATGTAAATGATTCCACGTAGCCTTTCCAGAGTTCGGCCACCATACGCACAGAGTCCTTTTCAGCCTTGGTGATATATTCCAAATCAATCTTATACGGACGCAGTCCGGGAATCTGGGCGCTGCGTGTCACCTCCTGGGCGGCGCAGAATGACGAAGCGGCCGCCAACAAAATCAGCGACAGGGCTGTTTTTTGAATATTCATCATCAAATATTGTTTGTTATGTCACTTCGACAAGCTCAGTGACCGATTCCTTCCGGTCGGTGAGCCCGTCGAACCGTGGTCGGTGAGCCTGTCGAACCGTATGGACGGTCACTTCGACAAGCTCAGTGACCTAAGCTACTCTCCTTTGAGGTACTTGAGCCAGAACGCGCGGTTGGCCTCGTTGAAATGCTGTCCTTGGTAGCCTCGATAGCCGTGCATTCCGTCAGGGTAGATCATAAGCTCGAACTTCTTGCCGGCCTTCTGAAGTGCGTCCACCAGCAGCAATGTGCTCTGGAAGTGCACGTTGTCATCACCGGTTCCGTGGGTGATCTTAAGCATCACGGAGCCATCGTAGTTCTTCTCCGTGACCGGATAATTGGCCGCACTGGCGATGGCCTTGGTCGAAGCGTAACCCTCCGGGTTGTTGGCCGGAGTGTCCATGAACCGCTCCGTGTAGTGAGTGTCGTAAAGAGCCCAATCGTATACACCGCCGCCAGCGATTCCATAGTGGAAAGCGTCCGGGTGGTTCATAACCAAAAGCGCTGTCATCGTGCCACCAAACGAGAATCCCTCGACACCGATCTTGTCACCCTGCACGTAAGGAAGCGACTTGAGATATTCAGCCCACTCCACGAAATCCAGCACTTCCCGCTCGTCCAGACGCCTGTAGATCTGATCCAGCCCCTTGCGCCCGTTATGACCAGAGGCGCGGCAGTCCGCGACAACCTCGATGATTCCGTTCTCCGCATACCATTGGTAATATGCCGGGCTGCGGAATCTGTCAACCACCTGCGGGGAATCCGGGCCACCGTAGATGTCCACGTGAACAGGGTATTTCTTGGACGCATCGAAATCCTTGGGATAGACAATCATCGCAGGAAGTTCAAATCCGTCCTTGGTTGTGATGGTAATATGCTCAGGAAGAGCGAATTTCGAGGCATCATAATCCTCACCTGCCATATCCGCGACCTTGAAAGATTTCACCGGCTTCCTCAAATCATAGATCCAAACCTGATTCGGAGTCCTTGAATTGCTGGCCGAACCGATGGCGTACCTCTGATCCGGTGAGACCTGCACAGAAGTGACGTGCATGGCCGGATCCGAGATATTCCTGATCACCCCTTTGCAGACTGAATACAACCCGCTGCGCACGCGGGAGTCACGCTCCGCGATGAACAAAACCTCAGATGAACTACCATCAAACCCTTTGGCCGCCTTGCCTTCCTTAACGTCCACAAGCGACATCCGCCAGTTCTCACCGTCAGTCAACCTCTTCAGGACCGAACCGTCATAGGAGAGGTAATATATTTGCTGCCAATCAGTTTCAAACGAGCGGACCATGTAGATTCCGTCCCGCCCGAACAGCATCCCGTCGATCCAGTCGAGCCATGTCTTGTAGGACTCGTGGTAGATGTGTTTCTTCGTCCCGTCAACCGGTGACACGGCATAAAGGTCAAGAGTGTTCTGCGTCCTCGGTTCTCTTTGAATATAAAAAGCCTCGCTGTCGGCCCCCCAGAACGGAGTCCCGAAATACTGGTCGTCATTCTCATCGAAATCCGCCCATGCGGTCTCGCCATTCTGAACATTCACGATCCCGATGCGAACCTTAGGGTTGTTGTCACCGCATTTAGGATAGCGGGTCATGCGGACCGACCCTCCCGACGGAGAGACATTCGGCAACGCTACAGCCGCCCCGGCGTTCTGTGAATATGCCAATCCCATCCCCGAACGGTCAGCGTCCTCGGCGAACGGTGAATATATCGGAAAGACCGGAACCTCCGAATTGTCAAAGCGGTAGAAGCCGATCTTATGCGAATCAGGCGACCACCAGAAAGCGCAGTAATGGGTAGGACGCCCCAAAATCTCCTCGTAATATACCCACGAAGAGTACCCGTTCAAAATCACGTCCGACCCGTCGAAGGTCAGCTGCGTCTCCCCTTTCGTGGCAATGTCCACCACCCAAAGGTTGTTGTCCCTCGTGAACGCCATCTTGGTGGAGTCCGGTGAATATGTCAGATTGACCGCCCCCTCAGGCCTGAACGGGAAATCCGTGAACTTCGCCGGATAGCTTATTCCCTCGGTAACCTTGCCGGTCACAGCATTGACAGAGAAGTCCTTATCCCCCGTGTAAGAGCGATCGTAAGTCAACGCTACCTCATTCTTCCCCACCCACTTCCAAGCGGAAGGGATGTCATTGAAATCCTTGGCCGAAACGCCCACGGACACCAACAAAGCCAAAGCGGTCAAAATCTTTTTCATATTCATAAATCCTTTTTTGCAAATCAACATCACAAGTTATGGAAAATTTTCCCATTTACCAATAGGTAAAAAACCGAAACACCAAAGAGGCATCCAACAAGGTTATGACACTTAAGTATTTGAATATGTGAGAGATCAGCCTATGCCCCAGTGTTCAAATCAGCACCTGAGCACACTGACATATTCTTAATTATCAGCAAGTTATCCGCCACAGTACAATGAAAGGCTTCGGTGAAATACACCGGAAGTATCATTATGCAACTGGATGCATCAGGCGAAATACTCGTCCTTGAAGTTAACGAGATAGACCTTGTCGGTGGCGCGGGTGATGGCGGTGTAAAGCCATTTGAGATCATCGACGGTGAGCTCGTCCTGCCAGAACGGGTTGTCAATGAAGACGCAACCCCACTGGCCGCCCTGGCTTTTGTGGCAGGTGATGGCGTTGGCGTACTTGAGCTGGAGGGCGTTGTAGTAAGGGTCCTCGCGGACGGCCTCGTAACGCTTTTTCTTGGTCG
>DCMG01000008.1:0-1030 GCA_002321335.1 Bacteroidales bacterium UBA1628
ACGAATCCAGCCACGGAGTCGGATCGGGCGTGAATATGTCCGTGAACCAGCTGGTCCCCAACTTGCTGAGGACGAATCCCCAGACGGCTCCCGCCAGAACCACGACCGTGAGCGCCATGCACCAGTCCCGCATCGAAAGCCGTGTGACTTTCAGAGCCGAAGTGTCTTTTGAACTCTGTTCCTCTGGCCGTGGATGTGTCCATCTCCAGTGCCCGAAAGCGTTGATTCCGAACGCAACCGGCTGGAGAAGCATCGCTGAGTACAGGTGCCTCTGCCAGAACAGCGCGAACAGCAGGATGTTGTACAGGTAGCCGACCCAGAAGTTGTACTTGCTGTTGCGCCCGGCCAGCACCACGCAGGTAAGCCCCGCGATGACTCCGATCAGTTCCAGAAAGCTCACTCCCGTCCCGCCTAACGTGAACGCAATGTTTTCTATATCAAAGAACTTCATAAATACTCATGAATATATTCATTAACCCACCGAGCCTTCGAGGGAGACCTGAAGCAGCTTGGTGGCTTCGACAGCGAACTCCATCGGGAGGCGGGAAAGCACCTCGTGGGCGTAGCCGTTGACAATCAGGCCGACAGCATCTTCAGGACCAAGGCCTCTTTGGTTGCAGTAGAACAGCTGCTCGTCGCTGATCTTCGAGGTTGTGGCCTCGTGCTCCACGATGGCCGTAGGATTCGCGCTCTGGATGTCCGGAAACGTGTGCGCCCCGCACTGAGAGCCGATCAGAAGGCTGTCGCACTGCGAATAGTTGCGCGCCCCGGTGGCCCCAGCGTTCATCCGGACCAGACCACGGTAACTGTTCTGGCTGTGACCCGCTGATATTCCTTTACTTACGATCCGGCTCTTAGTGCCGCGCCCGATATGGATCATCTTTGTGCCGGTGTCCGCCTGCTGGTAGTTGTTCGTCACGGCGACCGAGTAGAACTCCGAGGAGGAGTAGTCGCCCTTGAGGATCGTGGAAGGGTACTTCCAGGTGATCGCTGAGCCTGTCTCGACCTGCGTCCAGCTGAGATGCGAGCC
>DCMG01000008.1:1090-3202 GCA_002321335.1 Bacteroidales bacterium UBA1628
CTGCCCTTGCATATTCCCCTCTTGGTCACGAGGTTAAGGATTCCTCCGCGCCCCTGAGCGTCTCCTGGGTACCAGTTCTGCACCGTTGAATATTTCACGTCAGCGTCCTTCTCCACCACAATCTCCACCACCGCCGCGTGCAGCTGGTTCTCGTCTCGCATCGGTGCCGTGCAGCCCTCCATGTAACTCAGCTGCGATCCCTCGTCAGCCACGATGAGTGTCCTCTCGAACTGCCCCGTGCCTTTCGCGTTGATCCTGAAGTAGCTGGAAAGCTCCATCGGGCATTTGACTCCTTTGGGAATATAGCAGAAACTGCCGTCGCTGAAGACCGCCGAGTTGAGCGCGGCGAAGAAATTGTCCCCGACAGGTACCACCGAGGCGAGATATTTCCTGACCAGATCCGGATGCTCCTTGACGGCTTCCGAGAAACTGCAGAATATGATTCCCTTTTCCGCCAGCGAAGCCCTGAAGGTTGTCGCCACAGAGACGGAATCGAAGACCGCGTCGACTGCCACGACTCCGGCCAGCGCCTCGCGTTCCCTCACCGGGATGCCCAGTTTCTCGAATGTCTCCTCCAGTTTCGGGTCGATCTCTTTCGGGCGCTCCGAGTTCTTCTTCGGGGCAGCGTAGTAGATAATGTCTTGAAAATCAATTTTAGGCATATCCAGATGTCCCCACTCGGGCATCTCCATCCCCTGCCACTTTCTGAAAGCGTCCAGCCTGAACTCCAGCATCCATTCCGGCTCTTCCTTGAGACGCGAGATGGTGCGTATGATGTCCTCGTTCAGTCCCTTGGGTATGAAGTCCTGCCCGACCTCCGTGACGAAGCCCTCCTTGTACTCCTGCCTGGTGACCTCTTGAATTATCTTATCTTCTTCCTTAATGTCCATTCCAATAAGTAGTTTAATCCTCATAATTCACCGTGTAAGAACACAAAACGGCTCTTTTGAGGATTTACTACAAAGATAGCATATTTTATTCCACAAGAAAAGTGTATTTTTGCAAAGACGGACTTATTGATTTTTGTAAATTAATGGCAAAGAATGTAGGTAATCAAGGCGCGAGCAAGCATATTGAGAAGGACAACAATCCAAAAATGGAAATCACAAACCGTGATAACCATGAGGAAGTTAATAGAATAGAACCTTTGATAGAGATTATCAGAGGGCAGCAAGTTATGCTCGACAAAAACTTGGCTATGCTATATGGTGTAGAGACAAGAGTGTTAAATCAGGCCGTTAAGCGTAATATAAGCAGATTTCCTTCTGACTTCATGTTCCAGCTATCCCAGGAAGAGTTCGATAATTGGAAATCACAGACTGTGATATCCAATTCAATAACAATGGGGGCAAGAAAGAAACCGTACGCTTTCACAGAACAAGGTGTGGCTATGCTCAGTACTGTCCTTCGTTCGCAAACAGCCATTGAGGTGAATATACAAATAATGCGAGCCTTTGTCTCTATGCGCCACTTTATGGCAAATAATGCATCGGTATTCCATCGTATCTCAACAATGGAGTATCATCAGTTGGAAATGCAACGGCATCAACAAGAGACAGACAAGCGTATGGATGAAGTATTCCGCAGATTGGATGAAGGTAATGTAAAGCCGAAGCAGGGAGTGTTTTTCAATGGTCAGATTTACGATGCCTATACTTTCGTGTCCGACTTGATTAAGTGTGCGAGTAGACGCATAATACTCATAGATAATTATGTAGACGAAACTGTGCTTACTTTGCTTGACAAAAGAAAAAAAGGAGTGACTTCTGTCATTTACACGCAACGGATAAGCCGCCAATTCCAACTTGACATTGACCGTCATAACGCCCAATACGCTCCGATTTCTGTTGAGACATTCCTCTTGTCACATGACCGTTTCCTTTGCATAGATGATGCGGTGTATCATATTGGAGCTTCCCTTAAAGATTTAGGTAAAAAATGGTTTGGTTTCTCAAAAATGGAACTGCTGACACCAGACGAATTGGTGGAGAGAATCAATAGAGGGTAATATGCAAATATTCCAATGTGCCATAAAAATTATGTTGTCTAATTTTTTGAATATATGAACGCATTCGGACGGAATTTCAAGGTGGAGATCTTCGGGGAGTCGCA
>DCMG01000008.1:3361-4148 GCA_002321335.1 Bacteroidales bacterium UBA1628
TCGAGGCGGACGAGCCGGAGATCCTCAGCGGAGTGTTTGAAGGGCACACGACGGGAGCACCGGTCGCGGTCATATTCAGAAACAACAACACCCGCTCTTCGGATTACGAGGCATTGAAGGCGGTTCCGCGTCCAGGACACGCTGATTATGTGGCGTCTGTCAAGTGGAACGGATTCAACGATCCCCGTGGAGGCGGGCACTTCTCCGGCAGGATAACATTGTCGCTTGTCGCCGCCGGGGTTATCGCCAAAAAAATGTGTCCTGCGATTTGTTGTAAGGCTGATTTGGCAGAGATTGGCGGGGAGGCCGACAAGTCAAAGTGGGACAACCTTCTGGACAGAACCGCCAAGGAAGGCGACTCGCTTGGTGGCATAGTCGAATGCCGGGTAACCGGTGTCCAAGCCGGTCTTGGGGAACCTTTCTTCGATTCGGTGGAGTCGCTGATTTCACACGCTGTGTTCTCCATCCCCGGGGTCCGTGGAATAGAGTTCGGTGACGGTTTCGCAGCAGCCCGGATGAAAGGCTCGGAACACAATGATCCTCTTGAACTTATGGATGGTGCCGTGACCACGTCCAAGAACAGTTCCGGGGGAGTCAACGGTGGCATCACAAACGGCTCATCTATAGTTTTCCGCGTCGCCTTCAAGCCGACCTCCAGCATCGCCAGATCCCAGACCACCCTCAACGTCAAGACCGGAGAGCAGACCACCCTCAACGTCCCCGGCCGCCACGATGTCTGCTTCGCCCTCCGCACCCCCGTCATCGTCGAGGCCGTGGCCGCCATCGT
>DCMG01000047.1 GCA_002321335.1 Bacteroidales bacterium UBA1628
TGCATGGCGGTTTCCGGGAAGTGCTACCTCAGCCTCCAGACCTACGGGGCATCGGCGAACCGGGGAGCATGCTACCAGCTTTGCCGCAGGGGCTACGAGGTCACGGACCTTGAGACGGGCACGAAACTGAACATCGACAACAAGTATATCATGTCCCCTAAGGATCTGTGCACCATCGAGTTCATGGACAAGATTATCGATGCCGGCGTGAAAGTCTTCAAGATCGAGGGACGGGCGAGGAGCGCTGAATATGTCAAAAAGACCGCTGAGTGCTACCGCCGTGCGGCGGACGCGGTCTGCGAGGGACGTTACACGCCTGATCTGGCGGCCTCATTGAAAGAGGAACTGTCCGAGGTCTTCAACAGAGGGTTCTGGGACGGTTACTATCAAGGTGCCAAGCTCGGTGAGTGGAGCGATGTCTATGGCAGCCACGCCACACGCAAGAAGATCTATTGTGGGAAGATCACGAACTGGTTCGACAGAATCTCCGTCGCTGAGGTACTGATCGAGTCCGAACCGCTCCGCAAAGGTGACGACATCCTGATCATCGGTGAGACCACAGGAGTCATAGAGCAGTCAGTCAGCGAGATACGGGTTGACCTAAAGCCAACCGAGAAGGCCGCGAAAGGCGCCCTCTGCTCCATTCCGGTAATATTCCCGGATGACATCAGCACCCCCGGCGGCAAGAAGATCCGCCGAGGCGACAAGGTCTACATCTGGCGAGAAATCTGAGATCCGTGCCGCACGGTCACTTCGACAAGATCAGTGACCGATCAATGTTGTTTCTCAGGCTGGTGGGTGAAGTGGCGGGGGCCTTCGACGGAGCGCCAGTAGTCGGAGTCGAACTCGGGATGGATGTACGGGCCGGTGTGGTCGATCACGAAGCTCAGGTAGGTGATCTTGTAGCCTTGGGCTGAGAACATCTTTTCGTAGAAGGTCTGCACCTCGAACAAGGCCTCGACCGCTGACTCTCCGGCGACAGAGCGCAAGGCGCAATCCGAGAGATCAGTCCGGCCGGTTCCGTAAAGGTCGTCGGTGCTTGCCAGAATCGTCAGACCGTTCTGCTCGGCCACCGCGCGGGAATATTCATAAAGGAAGCGACTATCAGTCTTGAGGTGGACTATTCCGCCCTTTTTCAAGAACTTGCGGTAGCGCTCCAGAAACAACGGGCTCGTCAGGCGGCAGT
Organism: Bacteroidales bacterium UBA1628; assembly: GCA_002321335.1. GTDB lineage: Bacteria > Bacteroidota > Bacteroidia > Bacteroidales > UBA932 > Cryptobacteroides. The sequence continues at coordinate 1,187 of DCMG01000047.1, forward strand.
TCTCGCTTTTCATCTGGGGGTCGGAGAAGGTCAGCCATATTTCCGAAACCTCATCGGGAGCGAAGAAGGCATCGATGAACTCAATTCTGGTGCGCAGGAACGCCACATTCGGGAGATTGTGCTCCGTGGCGAACTTGGCTCCCTTCCAAAGGCGCGCGCCCTTGATGTCAACCCCTATGTAGTTGAGCGACGGCTCCCTGCGGGACAAATCAATCGTGTACTCCCCTTTTCCGCAACCGAGTTCCAGCACGATAGGCTGGTCAGCCTTGAACATTCTCTCGTTCCAATGGCCTTTGACCGGATGATCCTTGAGTCTCAAACTGTTGCCCGCCTCGGACTTGTCAAGCACCGAAACCGCCTCCGGTTGAAGAAGACAGGAGAAAGTCTCGTTCTCCGCGAATTTTCTAAGTTTATCGTGTCCCATTTTCCTTTCTTGTGAAGATAACACCCAGACCCCGGATTGACTCGGAATCGTTCAACACCCTGGCCTTCAGCCGCCACAGGCCACGCTCCGGCAAATCCAAGTATTCCTTGTAGGCTGACAGATAGTCCTTGTTATAGTACGATGAATCCACAGGACGCTCGACACGGATGAAGGTCGTGTCGGAAATGATCACTGAATCCGATGGTGAGATCCAACGCAGGTCCAGAGAGACACTGTCCGACGGAAACTCTCCGAAAGCCGGGCGCTCCAACCTTGTGTAGAAATCCAATCCGTAAGCTACAGTCGAATCCGACAGATCAAGACTGAATATATAAGTGTCACCATATTCAGCATCCTCCTTGATGACGAACGGCTCGTAGGAAACAGGCCGTGAGCATGAAGCCACAGCCAGCGACAGAACGAGCGCCGGAATAAGGCTACGCATCGGTCTTTGGTTTCGGCTCCGGTTTCATGTCCGCACGTGGGGCGCCTCCACGTTGGTTGTCTCCACGTGATCCCTCTCCGCGCTGGCGCTGAGGACGACCGTTACCATTTCCGCGCTGGCCACGGTTCCTGAAATTAGAGCCTTCCGGTCTTGAAGAGGCCTGAGAGCCGTCAGAAACCGGCTTCGCCTGAGCCTCGGCCGAAACCGTTCCTGACGCGACACCAGCGTTAGCCTTCACCTTGTTCTTGCCGCGGCTCTTGTTCTTGCTCTTCTTCGGCTTGTCGAACCTTGTGATGCTGTCATCCCCCACGGCGGACACGAACTGAGGTCCCGTAGGCTCTGGTTCCGTCTTCAAGGATTCCGGTTTCTGGCCATTGCGGTTCATCATTATGATCTGGGCCACCTCTGAGGCAGCCACCGGATAGAGATTCGAGAGCGACCCCTTCTCATAAGAGAAATACATTATCTCCTGAAGGATGTCAGTCTTGACCAGATAAGCCAGACCATCCTCAAATTCAAGCGGTTCCGAGACTTTAGGAATACGTGACTGGGCATCCAGATAGTTGGCCACCTCGTAATTCAGGCAGCATTTCAACTTTCCGCACTGGCCGGCAAGTTTCTGCGGATTCAAGGACAGATCCTGTGTGCGGGCGGCGGAAGTGGAGATGGACTGAAAGTTGGTTATGAAATTAGCGCAGCATAACTCTCGTCCGCAGACTCCGAGACCACCGATCAGACCGGCTTCCTGACGGGCGCCGATCTGCTTCATCTCGATCCTGATGTGGAACTCTTCGGCGTAAACTTTTATCAGTTGGCGGAAATCCACACGTCCGTCGGCTATGTAGTAGAAAATCGCCTTCGTTCCGTCTCCCTGAAACTCCACATCTCCGATCTTCATGTCCAGTCCGAGTTCGGCGGCGATCCTGCGAGCCTGTATCATCGTGTCCTGTTCACGGGCGATTGCCTCCTGCCACTTTGCGATGTCGAAAGGCTTGGCCTTGCGGTAAATCTTTTTCAACTGGGTTGTCTCGGGATCAATCCCCTTGCACTTCATCTGACGGCCGACAATCGGACCCTCCAAAGTGACGATTCCCAAATCGTGACCGTTCATCGCCTCGACTATGACCAAGTCTCCGGCCTTGACCCCTTGACCGGAAGCATTTATGTAAATGCCTTTCCTTGTGTTCTTGAAACGAACCTCAAAAAGATCCTTGTACTGCTCCTGACGAATGCCGTGAAGCCAGTCATAATCCTTCAACTTGCAGCAACCTTGGCGGTAATTGCAGTCGTACTCACCGGTCTCTTGATTCTGCGAGATCGTGCAGCCACGGTTACAATCGAACTTTATTGTCTCGTTATCGATATTCTCCATATGCATTTCAATATTATTGTCAGAAACTCAAATACAACCGTCCCACAAGGTCGGTGAAAAGAATCTTCTGGTTCACGTTACGGTCAATCAGCATCTGCGCCCTGTCCAGACAGGAAACCGCCATCCTCGGAAAACTCTTCCGGCAGCGCGAGGCCAAGCGGACGAAAAACTCGTTTTCCTCCCGCGAAATCCCCGCGATCTGAGGCAAGTTCTGCTGGATCAGGAACACTTTGCGAAGGCTTTCACCCGCAAATTTACAAAAAGCTTTCTGGTTTTCACGCGACGGCAACGCTGCCATCGCATCTCCCCATGCCAAAGCGGCGGAAAGATCTTTTGAGGCAAGGGCGTCAGTCAGGCCTTTGAATATCTCCATCTGGCGCAAATAGTCCTCCTTCCCGGACAGGTAACGTAACGCCGTCCCTACACTGCCGCCCGCAACCAACGCCGCTTGCGAAGCCTCATCAGGATTTTTCCCGAAACGGGAAGTCAGTATCTCCACAATCTCATTCTTTGAATATGGCAGGACACGAATCGCCTGACATCTTGACGAGATGGTCTGCATGACTTTCTCCGGAGCATGGGTGATCATGATGAACAATGTCTTCTCCGGGGGCTCCTCTATGGCCTTGAGCAATCTGTTTGCGGAAGCGGCGTTCATCTTCTCAGGCAAATATACAACGACTGCCTTCCAGCCTCCCTCAACCGAGGTAAGCCACACTGTCTCAAGAATTTCCTTAGCTTCGGCATTGTTGATTCCAGCCTGTTTCCCTTCGATTCCGAAAGCCGTGCTGACCTCACTCTCAAGGGCGTAAGGATCGCTAGTCATCAAAGACCTCCAATATTCAAGGAACAGCTCCGCTCTGAGGTTCTCCACCTTCTCGTTGACTTTCGAGCCGTTCGCCACCGGGTAAACGTAATGGACGTCCGGGTGTATGAGATTGGAAACCTTATGCTCATCGCCCAAGACCTGGCTCAAAAACGCCTGCACAAGAGCCATAGCCCCACAGCCGTCGTTCTCGTAGAGCATCATGGCATGAGGGATGCGCCCGCTTCCGGCCATCCCTTTCAACGCCTTGACGGCATCGTGGTTACCTATGATCCCGTCCAACGTCATCAGCTGTTCCTGTAAGCGGTGAATCCCGCGATCCTTATAAGATATTCCTTTTCCTTGGAATCCGGGAGAACCGAAAGGGCTTCCTTTGCCTTGAGGACATATTCATCAAGGACAGAGACTGCATATTCAACACCTTTTCCGTCCCGCACGAAGCGTCTTATTTCTTCCTTATATTCAGGATGTCCGTTGATTTCGGTCACTTTTTTTCTTATAGCCGCCTCGTCTTCCGCGCTCACTGACTTGAGCGCCCCCAGCAGCGGCAAGGTAATCTTCTGCTCCTCCAAGTCGATGCCCACCGGCTTGCCGATGTCCTGACCGTCGGAATAATCGAATATGTCATCCTTGATCTGAAAAGCGATTCCCAGACTCACCGCATAACTCCTGACAGCTTCGATCTGTTCAGGCGTGGAGTTGACTGATATCGCCGCGGAGACAGCCGAAGATTCAAACAACGAGGCCGTCTTGCTGTAGATTATCCTCAGGTAGTCTTTTTCGTCCGTGTCCCCGCTTGTGGCTTTCTGAAGCTGAAGCATCTCCCCTTCGGCAAGATGGCTCAAGGTTCTGGAGAAAATCCTGATCACCTCGTTTCCGTGGGCGGATGACGAGAGTATGTTTTCCATGGCTCTGACAAGCCAATAGTCCCCTATCAGCACGGACGCCGCACCTCCCAGCAAGGACATAACCGTCGGGCAGCCACGCCTTTCCGAACTGCTGTCGGCCACATCGTCATGAAGCAGCGTGGCGTTGTGAAGCAACTCCGACGCGGCTGCGTAGTGAATGCTGTCTGCATTCGCCATGCCTCCGGAACAAGCCCGGGCGACAAGCAGGGAAACCAGTGGACGCAGTTGCTTTCCGCCATGGGAAAGAATGGCAGTGTTGGTGGCATTCAACAGATCGATGTCACTTTCCAAGGAAGACCGGATCAAGGCGTCCGTGTCCTCCCAATCCTTGCCAAGGAATGTTCTTACTTCTTCCAGAGTCATCCGTCCAGCGTTTAGTCCAAATGTCCGACAAGCTCGGCGACTGTGTCCGGGAACTCGATCAGTCCCCTTGAACGCTCATCGAGCATTCCGGTCTTTACATAGTGATCCAAAAGATCTTTCAACGGATTGTAGAATCCGTCAAGGTTCAGCGCATAGATCTTTCCGTCGTACTTGTCCAGTTTCGCCAAAGTCAACGTCCCGATGACCTCATCGAGAGTGCCTATTCCACCGGGAAGCGCGATCGCGGCGCAGGTTCCCTCACGCATCATCTCCTTTCGCTCCGCCATGGTGTCAGTCCAGATGACCTGATCAAGCCCCGGGAACTTGTACTGTTCCATAAAGCGTGGAAGCACGCCGATTTGACGGCCTCCGCAACGGGCGACCTCATCGGCCACAGCACCCATTGTGCCTTTGATCGCGCCCCCGGAGACAATCGTGTAACCAAGCGAACAAGCCGCGCGGGTCAATTCCCGCGCAGCTTGATTGTACTTTTGATCGATGTCGTAGCTTGCCGAGCAATATATGACAATCTTCCGTTCCTCACTCATCCGCCGATCAATTAAAAGAAGAAAGCGACGGAGGCCATGATTCCGTTGAAGTTGTTGCCGTTGTTGACAGCATCCTTGACTTTGTCACCCACAGTCTCACCGATGGAGTCCACTTTGCCGTCTTTGTCGTAAACATCTCCGAAATTCCAGAAATACTTGACGGAAAGTTGAAGTCTCCAGACATCAATTCCGGCTCCGACGCCAAGGCCGTACTCAATCTTTTTGAGACTATCCTTGAGTTTGTCGGCAAGTTCGCCCGTCGTATTCTGACCAAGACGGTAGCCTACAAACGGCTCTGCGAAAACGTAAGGGCGGAAAGCCAGAAGATCCGGTCCCCACTGAATCTGCACAGGAACTTCAAGGTAACCGACTTTTGTCTCGAACGCACCCAATGTCTCCGAAATCTCCGAGCTTCCCCACTTGTCAGCAGACAGGCCTTTCACCTGATAGAGCACTGACGGCTGGATAGCGAATCCGCCCACCAGAGGAATCTCGGCTGTGAGTCCTACATGATATAGTGATACAGATTTGTTGTCAACATTCTTGATTGAGGTCGATGATGACGTGAAGCCCCCCGTCACTCCGACACGAGCAGAAGTGTACCGCTGGGCAGATGCTTCCGTATAAAAACCCAATGCAGCCACAACGGCGGCCGCGATCAATGTCTTTTTCATTTCACGAGATGTTTAATTAGAGTAAAGCGTCAAGTTTGGCTGCGATGTCAGCCTTAGGCACATTGCCCACAAGTTTGTCAACAACCTCACCACCCTTAAAGAAGAGAATGGTTGGGATGTTCCTGATTCCATACTGCATGGCTATGTCCTCGCAGTCATCCACATTGCATTTCACCACGGTCGCCTTGCCGTCATATTCAGAAGCCACGGCCTCGACCGTCGGAGCAAGCACACGGCACGGACCGCACCAAGTGGCCCAGAAGTCTACCAGAACAGGCTTGCTGTCGGAAAGTATCTCCGCGAAATTCTCGTTGGTTGCTGTCTTTTCCATAATCAATAAAATTTAAAAGTCCGGGACGGTAACCGCAATTACCGTTCCAGACACAAAGATAACAAATTCGATGAATATTTTACAACGCCTGCTCAATGTTCCAGACAAAGGCGCGCAGACCAAGGTCCTTATAGGCCTTGTCTTTCTGACGAAGTGCCTCAAGGACGGGCGCAACCTTTTCGTCAGAAACCATTGTCAGAATAGCGTAGTTTTGCTCCGGCCAGGCATGATCGCCATAGTGAGGAGTACCATCGACTCCTCCCCTGCCCTGGATGTCCAGCCACTGGGTGAACCCCCTCTGGCCATGGTTCTCAAGCAGTTCGACAATCTCATTGCCGTAGGCCTGATTGTATGAGATAAATATTGCTTTCATGATAAAATATTTAGCGAATTAATGATTACCCCTTGGTCTGCGCCAATTTCTTCGCCTTGCGTCTCTCCTGCGCGGTGGCGAGAGAGCAATAGATCGTTGGAATCAGCACAAGGGTGACAAGCGTGGAGATTGTCAGACCCCAGCAGACAGTCA
>DCMG01000142.1 GCA_002321335.1 Bacteroidales bacterium UBA1628
TAAAAAGGTGTTATATAGAAGTGATATTGTATAGCCTAAACGTGAATGCAAGGAGCAAAGAGAGAGTTTTGATGCCAAAGGAGTACTCAGACTCGGTGCAGTCAAGGTATGGAGTGAAAATATCCGTACCCCAAAATTATGCGGTTGCTGTCTTTGATGAAGCGACCATTTGGTCGTTGTCTGTGGATTCTGAGTATGGCAATCCGATGTGGGAATTTTTTGCAAGAATGATTAGTGAAGACGGCAATTGTATGATTCTCTTGGAGAATGTTCCTGCTTATAATAAAAAAATGATTTCAAGTAAAATCAAAAATACGACCGGAGATATGGTTAGGGAAATGTCCTATATTTTGGATAATGGAGAGTCTGGTTTCAGGGGCATATCGAAAGTAGAGGATTATTCTGAGAAAGTGACAGAATATGATCATACTAAGTCTATGCGAATGTTTGGCGCAGACAAGGTGTACTCTTATGTTGTTCCTCACGGAAAGACATCATTTTGCTATATTCATCCTTCGTTAGATGAAAAGATACCTTATATTCAGTCTTTGTTTCAAAATAAATACCCGGAAATGAGACGCTACTTTTTTATTAAGGACGGTTATGTGACGTATTCTCTGACAATGTTGCTATCGTCAAAGGGTGCAAAACATGAGAAGAAATACATAAAAGTGCTCAAATCGGTTGTAAATTATAGTAAATAGTTAATATTAATGAATGGTAAGCGTTCGGTAACGCCCGTCATTGAATCCTGAAACTTCCGTGTTACCTTCGCGGAAAACATTGTTTTTAGAAGCTGCTTTGATTTTTTTTGCGCATGATCTCGTCAGCTGCATTTTCGGCCTCTTTTGATCCCCAAGAGTGTATCGCGCACTCTTGGGAAACGTTTTCCACACTTTTCGTCTCCCGATGGTGAGCCAGTCGAAACATCTGTTCAGTGTCTATTATGGTAAGTCTGTGAATATATATTTGCATATTAACTGTAATAGAGATAATAGGCAATGAATAATACAATAACCATTAACCAAAACTCGACAGCACGAAGGCTGTGTTTGACTCGGTTGACACAGCGTCAATAAGGGTAAGATTCAGAAATCGAGGTATTATTTTTCTACTTGTATGGTTAGAGTTTCTCTGGCATTATATTTGACTATACGGGTCGAACACTAAAATACTTTACTTTATGAAACATTTATTTGTTGCTGTGATGGCGATGATTGTGTCAGTCACGGTGTTCGGGCAGGAGGTCCGGAATCCGGATTTCAGGAAAGGGTTTTCGGCTGAGGTTGAGGCCGGGTATATTCATAAAGGAGTTTATGCTGATGTTTCTACCGGATACAATTTGATTCCGGGACTTTATGTCGGTGTAGGAGTGGGACTGAAATACTATGACTTCAAGGCTGACAAGAATCACTTCTTTGTTCCTACTTTCGCCCATATCAGGTATAGCGTTTTGAACCGGAGCGTCAGTCCGTTGATTGAGTTAAAGGCCGGGATTCTGGGTGATTTCACTGATAGGGGAACCGGGCACTTCTTCCGTCCTGCGGTCGGAGTCAAGTATAAGAACGCTGGAATCAAGGTCGGCTATGATTGGGTGAACGTCAACTATGATGTGGCCGGGTTGGGAAAGAACTCTGTGACGGTGGGAGTTTTCTATAAGTTCTAAATCCCTCGTGGTGAGTAACTGATTGACTAACAGTGAATAAAATAATCGTCTTTAGGTGTAACTATCTGAAGACGATTGCTTTTATTGTTGATTATTAGATAGTTAAGAGTTACGGCAATCTTTAACTTTGCTTGGATTTACTTGATGCTTTTGGTGATGGCGCTTCGGCAGGCTCAGCGACCAACGGCTGTAGATGCCTAATTGTGGGCTCAGCGACCGACGGCTGTAGGTTCAACGACCGTGTTGCAGGTTCAACGACTGGCCATGAGCTCAGTGACCAGTCGTTGACTCAAAGATTGGCAATCTTAGTGGAAGTAGAAACCACCACGGAAATTCCCGCTGTCCGGAGGGATTACTTCTCGTACGGGGTGTAGACTCCGAACTCGGCGAGGGAGAGTAGGCCGGTCCATTTGGTGAAACGGACTCGGACGGCGTCGGCGTAAACCTTGTCGAAACGGTGGATCTTAACGCGGCTTTGGGTCGGGGTGTCACCGCTGAAGACCGGATGCCAGGAGCCTTTGTGGAGATATTCAATGACATATTCCTGCATCACGCCGGCCTTTGGTTCGGTCATCACGACCATGTTGATAAGGCTGCCAGGGTCGAGCTCGACTTTCCAGAACGGCTCTTTGACTTCTGGACTGGAGACCCAGCAGGTGCGGAAGTTGTCGTCGTTGGCGAAATCCATGATGTCCATATCGTCTGACCATGAGGAGTCGCACGGTTTGCCGATGGCGATGTTGATGTCGGTGATCGGCTCCATTGTCTCCGCGACATCCACGATGTGACCGGTGTTCTTCCAGATCTTGCCTATGCGCTTCATGGCGTCTATGCAGTTCTGGTCCATCAGGCCGTCACGGTTCGGGGCGGAGTTCAAGATGTAGGTACAGTAGGCGTTGTTGTAGGGGATGATGTTGTCTGCCACGATCTTATCGACGTCCTTCAGAGGAGAGTCCGGGAATTCGGTCTTCCAGAACCAGGTCTTCTGGAGAGGGTAGCAAGCCATCGCAGGAAGCTGATTGGTCTCAGGAGAGATCTTGTCCCCGGCGTTCTGTTCGTAGCAGCGGATGTCAGAGTAGAACAGAGCCTCGGTCGGGTACTTGGCACCGTTAAGATCCATCACAAGGCAGTTAGGCTGGATGCTTTTGATGAGATGATAAAACTCAGGGAATGAAACATCTGAATATGAAATCCTTCCCCACGGGGCATCCCATCCGTCGAACATTATGGTGTTGACGGGACCATATTCAGTGAGAAGCTCGCGCACCTGGCTCTTTAGCAGATTGATCTTTTCCGGGGTGAAAGGCAGGGTAGGGCGGATGCGGTGGTGGGTGTCCAGGATCGAGAAATGGAACATTATCTGCATTCCGGCCTTGTGGACGGAGTTGACGAGTTCACGAAGCACATCTCTGTGCAGAGGGGAGCTCATCACGCTGTAATCCGTGGTCTTGGTGTCCCACATACAGAATCCGCTGTGGTGCTTGACCGAGACGCAGATGAATTTCATCCCTGCGCTTTGGGCTGCCCTGACCCATTGGTCGGTGTCCAACTTGACCGGGTTGAACACCTTAGGACTGAGGTCAGGATCGGTCCAGTCGGCTGTCTGGTAGGTCGGGAGACCGAAGTGAACGAACATTCCGAGCCTCAGGTCGACGAACTCCTGCTGGAGCTGGTGGAGGCTTTTTTCCTGCGCCGCCATCATCATCGGGACGGCCAGCAGGGCCAATAGGGTAGAGATGTACTTTTTCATAGTCGCTAAGTTACGAAAGTTTTTTCGTAACTTTAGGCCGACAAAAGAGATTATCCTTCGCCGGTTCTGATATTAAGTGGACGGCAAAAAATAAATTGTCGCAGATTTTGTGAAAATTTTGAGGATTGATTCCTTTTGAAGATTTCTTAAAGTAAATGATAATGGATTCAAAAGAAAGAATTGCCAAGGCCTTGACTGTCGCGACCGACACCAAGGTGTTTGAAATGGGCTGCGGAGTAAGCTCACAGGCTCCGGAGGAGTTCAAGAAATGGTTCCCGGGACGCAAGGCGGTGGTTGTCGCCGACCTTAACACATGGAAAGCGTTGGGAGAGAAGGTTTACGGAGAATTTGTCGCCGCAGGTATCCCGACCGAGAAGTTCATCATTGAAAAAGACGAGTTCCACGCTGATTGGCGTTACGTCGATATGGTTGACCACATCATCGCAGGCAAATTCGCCGCCGCCAAGGCAATCGAGAATGATCCTGAATATGTGGAACCAGATGCCGAGAAGGCTTTCAGGCCATCTTCAGAGGCTGAATATGTGGCCGTCTCTGTTGGATCTGGAGTCATCAACGATCTCTGCAAGCTGGCATCCCATCACTACAGCCAGTCTTACCTTACGTTACCTACAGCGGCTTCCGTGGATGGTTTCTCTTCGTTCGGAGCCTCGATTTCGTACCATAACTCCAAGCAGACATTCTCCTGTCCGGCTCCTCTGGTGATCATCGCGGACATTGACGTGATTGCCGCCGCCCCGAAGGTGATGACCGCCGCCGGTTACGCCGACCTGGCCGCCAAGGTTCCTGCCGGAGCCGAGTGGATGATCGCGGACCTGATGGGCACAGAGCCTATCAAACCGGATGCATGGCACGTTCTTCAGGATTCCCTTGATGACCTTCTGGCCGACCCTGAGGGTGTCGCCAAAGGGAACAAGCAGGCCGTTGCCGATCTGTTCGAGGGCTTGACTCTCAGCGGAATAGCGATGCAGGCAGCTCAGTCCAGCCGCCCTGCGTCCTGCTGCGACCACCTGTTCAGCCATATTCTTGACATGACACATCATCGCTTCAACGGCAAGCTTCAGTCTCATGGTTTCCAGGTGGCGATAGGCACGCTGACGATGTGCGCTGTGTTCGACGAGTTGTTCAAGATGGATCTTACGAAGATCGATGTGGACGCTTGCGTGAAGGCTTGGCCTACGCTTGAGCAGGAGCAGGAAAGGGCTCTTGAGATATTCAAGGATTTCCCTGCGCCGAAGCTTGGGTACACCGAGATTACCAAGAAATATGATGACGCGGAGGCCGTCCGTGTCCAGCTGACGAAGGTTAAGGAGGGTTGGCCGGAGCTCAAGAAGAAACTTCAGGGGCAGGTATATTCATTCGCCAAGATGCAGGATCTGATGAAGAAGGCCGGTGCGCCGTACGATCCTTCGATGATAGGCGTGACCCGCCAGATGCTCAAGAATATGTTCCCGAAGGTTCAGTTGATGCGTTTCCGTTTCAATGTGCTGGACCTTGCGAAGAGAGGAATGTTCTACGATCAGCTTGTGGAGTCCGTCTTCGCTCCTGGTGCCGCTTGGGATTTGACTAAGGAATTGAAGTAGAAACTCTTTGCCGGTAGGTGATTGCCTGATTGGTGATTGCCGGCCGGCGAAGGATGAATCAGGAATATGACAGTGCGTGGAACGGGTGTCCGAGGCTTTGCCAAAGGCCGTGCGTTCGTGGTCAAAGACTGCGGGCAAAGGAATCCGTTCGAGGATATACCGCCCGGCAGCGTTCTGGTTGCCGAGCGGTTGTCGCTGTCAGATTCCACTCTGATTGATTTCAGGAATATCATCGGGATTGTGACCTGCGAGGAAGACATTGATGGTCAGGTCTGTGTCTTGGCGAAAGGCATCGGTGTACCGGCCATTGTCGGCATTGTTGGCTGCGTTAAGGAAATCGTCACAGGAGACCGTCTCCTGATCTGGAATCTGGACTTGATGGTCAATCCGGACCTTGACACCGTGATAGCCTATGAGAAAGCCCGCTCCGGAGCCGACACTCAACTCAGTCTTAATCTCCCGCATTCTACATACTTCTAGTTGTCTGATCTAGAAGCTGTTCTGATTTGTTTGAAATGTTCTTTGAGGTGAAAAAATCTTCATTTTCTTCTCGCTTCTTACGTTCTCCCTACCATGGATTCTTTCCCCTAGGGGACGCCGCCTTTTTCGGTCAGATAGTGCCACCATCTTCCATGGCAGAAGCTGCCGAACATAAAACGATGCCTGACATTTGTTTTGTTTAGCGAGGACTATCTTTATGAATATTAGAATGTTGAATATAATTGTGGCGTGCCTGCTGGCCTTCTTGTTTCCAACGGTGGCTTTGGCTCAGGATTGTAGCCTCCCGGACGGGGCAAAGCCTAAATTTGTGGCGTTGTCATTCGATGACGGGCCAAGTCCGAAATACACTCCGAAGATGCTTGACGTGCTGGAGGAGAACGGCGTGAAGGCATCGTTCTTTCTGATCGGCCAGAACATCACGGAGGAGACCGCCCCGATTATCAGGCGAATGGTTCAGATGGGCTGCGACGTGGAGAACCACACATATTCCCATCCCAATCTCACTCAGATTTCTGATGATCAGATTCTTGAAGAGGTTGCCAAGACGGATTCCCTGATTGAGGCCTATTCTGGAGTCAAGCCGGAATATCTCCGTCCGCCGTTCACCGCACACAACGCCCACGTGGCCGGACTCATTGACGGGAAGATATTCATCTCCGGTCTGAGCTGCCGTGACTGGCGGGCCGAGATGCCCGTTGAGGACCGTATAACGATGACCCTTGACCGTGTCGAGGACGGTCGCATCCTCCTCTTCCACGACACCAACGAGCGCACCGTAGAGGCCATGAAGACCATCATCCCCCAGCTCAAAGCCCATGGCTACGAGATCGTCTCCATCCCCGAACTCTTCCGCCTCTCCGGCCACACCCCCGCCTACAACTCCCCGAAGATGTATGGCAGAGCTTACTAGAGATTCGTAGCAGATAGTGTGGGTTCAGGGATGACGAGGTCTTCTTCCGGGGTGTTGTCTTGCTTGAGGAACATCACGTAGTAGATGTGTACCGGTTCCGAAGCTTAATGCTATTTAGTTACAGTTTGCCACAGAGCATGAAGGAATGAGGGAGCCAGAGTGTCGTTGTGTCGGCAGTCGGGTAATTTCTTGATATCGTTGGACTCGGCAAGGCCGAAATATTCAATGCCCCTGTTCCAGATGAACTCACCGAGTGACTGTCCTGAAGGACGGTGCCTAGCCTCGTGGAGGAATTTGTCCGAGAATTGCTGTTCTTGACAGTTTTTCCACCACCAGAGGCGTGAGCCGTCCTGCTCGCTGATCTGCTGAATCATCACTGTGACTTTCACCTCAAATGTGTTCAAGCGAAGGAAATCCGGGATTGAATAACCAGAGTGGGTGATGAGCGCATGGGTGGCATAGCAAACGCAGATGTGGTCCAGTTTTGGATGACATATCCATCCTTCGGCCCAGGTCGTTCCATCGTCAAGAGTGTTCTCAAGACCCAATTCCTTATCGTTCATTGTCGCTTTCAAGTCTTTGGAAGCATCCCAGTAAGGATTGCAGGTCATCACCTCCATGTCACCGAGTTTCTCCTGTTGGAGGAGAGCGTTCACGATTATCATTTTGGTGAAATCCGAACGGTAATATTCATCGTCCTCCAAATGAAGAACATCATGAGCCGTGTCTCCCCAATAGCGTAGGCATCCCTCCACCGTAAGGTCGTCATCCTTCTCTTCTAAAGGGGAGGACAACATTTGACGGTGCAATTTTCCTGTTGTGGAGAACATCACTGCCGCTTTATGGCAGACAAGAAACGTACCTTTGCATAATGATTTAACCCACAATGAAACTATCAAGGGAATATCAAAGCGTGGCGAGCGAAGCAAAGTCTCTGGGCACGGTTGTCCCAAAGCGGCTCGCAGAGTACACTGCCAAGGCCTTGTCAAAACTGAACAATGCCCTTGGTGGCGATGTTTGTGGATATGTTGCCAGTCGGCTTCACATGAGCACCAATGAACTTTGCGATGCTTTGGCTGCAGAGCAGATCGATGGCGTCGCGCTGGCGATGTACAACATAGAAAAAAGGTCGCAGTCGGTGATCATCGGAGATCAGACTGGCATCGGTAAAGGCCGCCAGGCCGCTGCGATGATCCGCTATGGATTGTTGTCTGGCTATATTCCGGTTTTCTTTACAGATCGCTATACTCTGTTCAGTGACATGTACCGGGACTGCAAGGCTCTTGGTATTAAGGACGCCCGTCCTTTGGTGGTGAACTCCGGTGCGTCTGTTGTTGATTTCGACAACGTCATTGAAGAAAAAGAACCTGACACCTCTGACGAAATCTGGTCTCCTGCTGAGGAGGATTCCGAAAAGTTTGAGGCGGAACTCATGAAACGCTATCAGGGTCAATACGAAGTGGTTTTCATGGTGCCTAAAAAGAATATTCTTCAGGAAATATTCAAAAAAGGCGACATTCCCTCGGAATCGTATGATTACCTTATGGTCACATATTCTCAACTGAAAGATGCCAGGCGAGATATGACCAGGCTTGACTTTCTTCGGTTGCTGTGTAAGAATAACCGGGTGCTTTTCATTTTAGACGAAGCCCACAGAAGCAGCAGTGTGAGCGCTGGCAAGATATCCGTAATCACCCAGGGCATCAACATGATCCTTTCAGAGACTCCGCAGACGCAGTGCGTGTTTCTTTCCGCCACTTTCGCCAAACGTCCAGAAAGCCTCATAACATTCATGAGCCGTACGGCCTTGGCTGCATTGGCAACAGAAGATACTCTAGAAAAGGCATTGCATAGCGGTGGGGTGCCGATGCAGGAATATGTTTCGTCCTGCCTGGCCGCGGAAGGTCAAATGATCAGAAGAGAACACTCCGCTGTGGGTTTGCCGACTCCTGAATATACCTATCTTGATGACGATCTTGTGGTGCATGGAGAACTGTTTGACAAGGTTATGTTCTTCTTCAGGGAAATAGTCAAGTTGTCATCCATGGTCCATACATTGGTTGGTCAGGCTCAGATGAATGGCTTGCTGTCAGACTTCAAGTGCTATCCGGCAAGAGCCCAGCTCTTCTATGTAAACAAGGTGCTGTTGCTTTCCCTTAAGGCGCAGAAAGTGGCGCAGGTTGCCATAGAAGATGTAAGACAAGGTAAATCCGTGGTCATTGGGATGAGCGACACCCTTGAGTGTGTTCTTCAGGATGTGGTGGTGAATGAGGATGGTACAGTCCGTGGTGACATATCGGCTTTGTTGCTGCGATTGTTGAATAAGACAGTTCGTGGTACGGGAGTGTCTGGTTATGGTGGCAAACCTGTTTTTGACATCATTGATGAATCTGGAGACGATGATATTCCTTCGTTAAGCTCCGCTGCGGATTTGGTCAGAGATTACTATGAATATATCGAAAATGGCATAATGGAAGAGGTCTTTCATCTACCTATGTCTCCTATTGACGTGATCCGTCAACTTATAACAGAGGAAAAGTTCATCGCTCCTGATGGAGAATATATCAATATTCGTTTTGAGGAATGCACCGGTCGCGCGCATCAATTGGAATATCTCTCACCTGAGGGTAACGATGATTTTGTCAATGCAGTGACAAAGCCCCGCAGGAAGCGTCCTTCCAACCACATATTCAATGACTTCCAGAACAACAATCTGGAGGTGATACTCATCAACACCTGTGGAGCCATCGGGGCCAGCGCACATGCTGTTACTACAGCGGTGGTTCCGGAAGACCAAGTCCGTCAGCGCAAGATGCTTATAGTACAAGATGACCTTGATGTGAACATTGACTTGCAGAAACGAGGACGTATCAATCGTACGGGTCAGAGGGTGGATTTGCCTCCATTGTACGAATATATCATCACCGCCATTCCGTCAGAGAAGCGTCTTAACATGATGCTTAGGGCAAAATTGCGTTCTTTGAGCGCAAACACTGCTGCATGGCAGGATCAGGATAAGAATCAGGCTGATTTTATTGACATCAGCAACAAGTATGGCAATGAGGTGGCCACTGAATATATTAGTGAACACCCTGAGTTGGCGTTGGTCCTTGATTTGAAAGGCCAAGTGACTGCGAGCAGACTGCTTGCGAGGATCGCTATGCTAAGCGTTGCGGCACAGCAGGATATCGTGGATGATCTGATGGCTGCATATACGACTCTGGAAGCGGAACTGCGCCGCATCAACCAATGGGATTTGGAACGGGAGTTTCGTGACTTTGAAGCCGAGTTTGTCCGTGAAGAACTGTTTACGACGGCAAAGGCGGAAAACAAACTTGGCGGTTGCTCATACCTTACCACTTACAAATGTCGTCAAAAGACTTTCCCGTATGCCTATGAGGTGCTGACCGGACTTTGTGAGGAGGCAAAGAAAGATTACGGGGAACCTTATGGAGAGAATCCAACATTGCGTAAACAGGTAAGGGATTACTATTTACATCGTAATAGGTGTGTGCGCGAACAATTCAGGGGGCGCCGTTCCTTGTTGTTCAGCGGTGCTAAACGCACATTGTCTAATTACTGCAATGATGAGAATTTGGCGGAGACGTGGCTGCAAAAAGCATGTATCCCATTTGATGAGTGGTCTCCTGCATATTTTGAGGAAGTTGATGAGCAAAAGAAGGCAAAGCAGCTCATGCGCAAGCTGATTTCTTTCTCGAATGAATATAACCACCTGATTGATTGTGAAAAGAAGGAGATAAAGAGATACTCGGCAGAGAAAAGAAGGCTTATAGAGATTCTGTCAAAGGCGGAAATCGGCAAGGGGTACGATAATATCAGCGCGCAATTAGCCAGTGAAGAAAGCCCAGGCAGGGTCATCGCGGTATTGAGGGATATCCGTTTCGGTAAAGACGACAGGAACAGGTTCTTGCCGAGCCGTGTCGAGTTTGTATTTGCCCTCACAGCTGTACGTACAGAAATACGTGTCAACATGGTTCACAACAATAAGTGGAGTAACTATGAGCGCCTTCAGGGAATCCTTGATTCACGGTCGTGGCAGCCGGACTCCAAGGTTTGGGACTCTGAGATAGCCTTGAACAACAATAAGATAGTGGAACGTAAGATCATTACAGGCAACATCCTTGGAGCGTACGTTCATCCAGCCATCGCGGAGCTCAAGCCCCGCTTCATATCATATTCATTAAAGGGAGAAAAGGCTCGGACACAAATAGGTTTGCTGCTGCCGATGGATGAATCGAAAATCCGTGAGGCGATAAAAAACATCTCGATTCCCCTTCATGAAGGGTTTAAATATGCTACTAATATTAACACAGCCTATCCTATAGCAGGGATTGGAGTGAATTTAGTTTTACTGCCGTGCAGGGCAGCGGATTCCAGTTTGAGATATGTTGTCAGTGTGTCCGACAATCATTCAAAAAACTTTGAGAGGGACAAACGTTTTGATGACATACGTTCTTTGTTCATAGGGAGTCCGATAAGTTCAATATATGATAAAAAGGAACCAGGCAAGGACAAACGCAAGCCATTGATTCATTATCAGACAGCGATGATCTCTTATGAGTCGGAGCAGTTGCGGACAATCATCCAGACTCTTGCCCAGATGGATGCTGTGATCATAGTCCCTCGTGACCAGATGAGGTTCGGTGATGTCAAGGAGTTGTCCTCGCGTTCGGAACGAGATGATAATGAACCGTGGCCTGTTTTGGATTGGAAGAATGAAAAGGAGGTCCCGATGCCTCCGGTCAAAGAGAAATTACTTTTGCGGATATCCGCTCCTCTCACACCGAAGGTCCAGAAAGGAAAGCCTGTTTCCAGGCACTCTGAATATTACAACCTTGCAAATGAGTCTATGTCATTGAAAGGGCTGTCATTAGGGTTGCGCAGCACAATGGATGCCCTGCGTAGAAACTATATGAAATGGAAAGGCTATTACAACAATTCTTTGTTACAGAGTAATATACCCAAAGAGCAACCATCGTTATCAGTGCAGCGGGATATCTGCCGTGAGTTGCGTGCGGTGATAGAGAACAAATCGAAAGCGGCTTCAGTCAGTTTCGGTCGCAAGGTCACGGAAAATCTGCAAGATATCCTTGACAGCGAATATCTTGAGACAAACGGACTGTATCTTGCGAAGTTTGATGACGAGATGCTGTTCATGTCTCCTGAAAAGCAAGTAGCCCAAGCCTTTCTCGACGACCTTCCATGCTCCCCAAGGTTTGACAGCATCAGGAAATGCATCCAAGACTACCTTGATGGCAAAACCGACATTATAAATTCCCCGGACAAGTGGTGATATGGGCTACATCGGTTCTCAAATTTCATATGGTAGTTTGGCTCATCAAAATTTGTTTGGCTGCCGGAAATTTGCAGTCAGGCTTGCCATCTTTGCCGAAGATTTAAAACATGAGATGCCATGACATTATTCGAACTGCTTCACAAGGTGTCATTCGATGACTTGATACCGACGCTCAAGGAAGTGTATGATGTCGAAACCGACATCTATGCCTACAGGGAGGCTTTCGATGAGCTGAATCTTCTCCGCCCGACCGGACGGGGCGATGGAGACTATAGGCCAGCGACCCTGTATGAATCAATATTCAAATACAGCCCCCTGCCGCAATCTGAATATGACAGTGTGGTGATCGTGCTTTATTCTTCGGATGCCGCCAAGGTGAGCCCTTCTCTGTGTTCCGCTGTTGAGGAACTGCTGATCACAGGAAGACCCCTGAAGCGTTCTGTCTTAAAGGTATCTTCCGACACCAGAATAACTGACGGCAGCATCAGGGCGTTCGTCGTGACGAGTAAGGATGAAAATTAAATACTGTTAGAATGGAAAGGACCTTGCATATTTTACCCTGCAAACCGCATTGGGCATGGTTCGCATACGATTGGATAGGATCAGAAAGGGACACACACGACATTTTACGGTACCCAGTCCATACGAATGTTCATTATTTACCAGAGAATTTTTCTGAAGTGGAAATGATGAAAGTCGCCATTTCTTGGGGTGATGCAAAACTGTATGAAAGCTTGAAGGTTTTTGCCCAAAAGCTATCCGAGATTCAGAACTACGAGAAGGTCGTAGTCTGGCATGCGGAAGACGCAGATTCAAGACTGTTGTTTTGCACGGTAGTCAGTGTTGTGCGGCAGGCGTTGTACGAAATTGACATTACTCCGGAGGACAGGCGCACTCAATGGAAGCAGACAATAGAAGATGAGCCTGAGACAGAGCGGGATGTGAATGTTTTTTGTGTGGGGCAAGTCGGCATAGATGTCACCAGAGCCAGTTATTCCATGAAGCCAGTGACGGAAAAGATGAGAGAGAGGCTTCTGACCGAATGGAGGCGATGGGGTGGGGAAGATGCTCAGGATTGCCCGGTCTTGGTCAACCAGTATGGGGAATTATTTCACACGTATCGTACATATTTGTACGGGGACATTTTTGAGTTCACTTCGAAAACTGAAGCGATATCTATCGCAAAGATTACCGAACAAGTCCTCCATAAACATCCACAATTGTTGTATCAGTATGTCTGTGACACTGTGGTTAAGATGGCTGATGAGGGAATGATCAAATGGGTGAAGAAGGATGAGGAGAACTCTTTTCGAAGCCTTGTACAGCAGTACAAATACGATGTGGCTGAAGATTGGTTCGGCTATCCACGGGACTTTCTGTATCATTTCATAGGAGAATGCGGGAAAAAGATAACCATGTCCGAGGATGACATCAAGGCGGAATATCGCCGTGAAAGAAAAGATTGCGCGGACATCTGGGGGCACGGTCATTTGACCCGTGAATACAGACAGAAGAGAAAGAGACAGTGGAAAGAGACGCTGGTTGTGAGGTGGGCTGCCGCTTTCAACGAAAACTGGGGCTGGTATCACTTACTGTCGGTCATCAAGGTGAAACTGGAGATGATGGCTGAATATATGCGTCAATGGTCTCCGCTCGCTAACGGCCCTGTTTATGCGGATCAGATGGAACGCACCATCAGACTGATACAAGTCGTCCTTGACAGTGGCGGTAAATCCGACTATGCGCACACCGAAGAGGAGGATGAATATCTTGATGCAGAGCATTTCTCGCACTATGTCAACTTCCGTAACCGCAACCGCATACCGAGTCCGGACTATGAAGGTGAGATCTTTTGGTGCGAGGCACAGCGTCTCCGTTTCGACAAAGCATGGAATCTCCTCTGGGGAACGTTCCGCACGAAATTGCTTTCGTGGGATGATTGAAGGCGGTGATTAAAACACGAGCTGACCGCGAAACATAGGCTGAATCACTTTTGTAAAAGCGAATATTTGGAGTGAAATCGCTTTTGCAAATGTGAATGATAGCGGTTTGGTGAAGTTATGGAATCAAGGTGACAAAAGGTTATGTGCCAAGTGTGACAAGTGCAGAGAATATCATCGATAAAAATAAAGAAATGGGAATGCGGGAATATGCAGCCTTGTCAGGGTTGGAGATGGAGCAGGTAAAACTGCTCTGTCTTATGGCATATCTTGGGGACATCCCCGGGAGCTACGCTCTGGAGCAACTGTATGGCAGAAATATTTTCACGGCCAAAGCTAATCTTGAGATGCTGGAGCATTCCCGGTACGTGCGGGATGGGAGAGTGGCTCCGAGGGTGTTTTTCGATGTGGTCGCTACCGCATTGGATAATTTCGATATACCAAGATGGGTGAAAAAGGCTTGCCAGTTCCGCACAGACTCTGCATCTTGGCTTTGGGATCTGGGAGTGGCTCTTCATAAACGGGAGGCTGAGGCTCTCATCAAATTCTCCAGACCGTCGTTCCTGAGGGCGGACCTTGGCGAGTACCTTGGTGAAAGAATTCTTGCCGCGGAGACATCGAGGAGTCTTGTACCGATGCTGTCTGGAGATGAAGTCCTGCAATCCATACGACGGATGCTGCGAATACGCTTTGCGGAAGGGACATTGACGGAAGAATTCTGGGACACGCTTGCCCGCTATGCGGACAGTTCCCCGCATATAACGGACGAGGTGTATGATATGTTATCGACCTATCATTTGTTCCAGTTCGGAAACTGGCCGAAATCCAGGAAGTGCGATTGTCCGACGATGTGGTCTCATGGTGTAGATGCCATACGGGCGATTTATGAAGGACGCACGGATGACGCGTACGGCATGTTCCAGGAATCTCTCCGTTTGAATGATATGACGGCCGAATGTAAAGGGATGTTCTCAGACCCTCTGCTGGGCTGGTTCTATGGTATCACGCTCTATCTTTGTACCGTGCGGCCATCCACTGCCGGCAGTCGCAGGATAAAGGAATCTGTGGATTTGATGAGGAAGCACAGTCATTACCTCTATTCGCCCATTATGGCTCCGATACGGATTCTGTTCTCCTACATCTCTAATGAGGAAGAGGTGTGTTCCGATTATGTGGAGAGAGAAGTGGCAAAAATGCTGACGCAGCGCAGCACCGCTGAGGCCAAGGCGTTCTGCTGCGTTCTCCTTAGTTTCTTCAAGTGCACAGACTTGGGCGGCATCAAGGACAAATACAGCCTGTCTGTTCTTCCGTCTGCTGCCATACTTCAGAATGAATTGGCTCCTTATCTGCCGATATCTTCCGATAGGAAGGCCCTGCTGGAGCAATCCTTTGGCGGCTCTGGCATGACGGGAAGAATTTACCGGAGGGATAAATGGGAGATAATCTTCTCTGATATCCGTGAAAAAGCCGCAGAGAGAAAGAACCATTCGGCAAAGAGAATCGTCTATTTCCTGGAAGGGCTTCGTCTGAAAGCGATTATTGGGCAAAAAATGCGGCCTGATGGCAGCTGGGATGGAGGAACGCTATATCAGAAAAGTGATTTCATTGACCTGAAATACGAGGAGATGACTCCTACGGACATCAAGGTTGCAGCGGTGCTGAAAAAGATGGATGAGAGACGTCTTATTGGTGTTCCTGATGTGCCGAAGATTCTTCCTCTGCTGCTTGGTAGCGAGCGGATATTTGTAGGTGAATACTACAGACAACCTTATACTCCGGCCATTGTGGAAGTGGAATCACCCTGGTTGTCCTTCCGTGCGGAGGGTACGGGAATCAAGATTGGCTCGAACGTCTCTCTTCCGCAATCTGCAGGAGCCTTTCTCCCGGAGTCGTCAGTGACCATTGATGAAGAAGGCGTCTATCACGTAATTGTCATGAGTCCGGAGCAACGGTTGGTTATAGACGGGATGCTCAAGGCGGGGACAATTCCTTCATCTGCTCTTGCTAGTCTGCGTCAGACGCTTGAGAAACTGGATGGGGTGGTGGAACTTCATACGGATCTTGAGCAGCTCGGCAGGATAGAGGAGAAGGAAGGGTCTCCAGTCTTGGCGGTCCGCGTCAGACCCGTGGACGATGACTATGAGATGACAGTGCAGGCGGTACCGCTTGTGGAAGGAATGGCCCGATTCTCTCCAGGAGAAGGAGGAGAAAGTGTGTACGACACCATGGAGGGCCATACTGTTGCCGTCAGGAGAGATCTTCTCGGAGAATATGAGAACTATGATATTCTTCGGAAATTTTTTGAAAAGGAGATTGGTATACCTTATGAAAGTTACCAGACAGCCAGGTTTTCTGCCTCTGAGCATCTGCTGGCACTGCTTTCATTTGTCCATGACAATCCACAGTCTTACTTCATGGAATGGCCGGAAGGAGAAATACTGAAATTCAAGGAAATCTCGGATTCGAGGGATGTGGATATTTCTGTTTCCACCAATATGAACTGGTTCGAGGTCGAAGGGAACATTACGGTGTTCGGCAAGAAAAGAACTCTGGAAGAGATTCTTGCAATGTGGAAGGACTCTGATATAGAGGGATATATCAGAGTAGGGGAGAAGGAATATGCCAAGATGTCCAAGACGCTCCAAAAGCATTTGGCTGAAATCTCGGATCTCGGAAAAGCTGATAGAAAGGGACGCATTTGTGTCCCGGCGATTCAGGTCGGTACACTGGCAAAGGTGCTTGGCGAAGACGGAGGACTGCATGCCGAGATGGATGATGGGTTCAAAAATTTGCTCGCACGCATGGAAACGGCCTATCATTCCTCTCCGGAATGTCCTGAAGGGCTTAACGCAACATTGCGTGATTACCAGATGCAGGGTTATCAGTGGATGGTGCGTCTAGACGGCTGGGGAGCGGGAGCATGTCTTGCCGATGACATGGGGCTCGGAAAAACCGTACAGGCATTAGCGTTCCTCCTTCATAAAAAGGATATCGGCCCATCGCTTGTTGTCGCGCCCAAATCTGTAGTACCCAACTGGGCTGCCGAAGTAGAACGTTTCGCTCCGTCATTGAAAGTGACTGTTTTGAACGAAATTCAGGACAGAAGAACTGCGATAGCAAGTGCAATGGCCGGAGATCTCTTTCTGGTCAGTTATGGCGTTATGGTGACATCCATTGATTTGCTGAAACCTGTTGGCTGGAACGTAGTGTGCCTTGACGAAGCCCATCAGATAAAAAACCGCACGACGCGGATGTCTCAGGCCGCAATGTCACTTCGCTCCGGAAGCCGACTTATTCTTACAGGAACTCCAGTGCAGAATAATATTGGAGAACTTTGGAATCTGATGCAGTTTATTAATCCAGGTCTTCTAGGGACGTGGACACGTTTCCGGGATAAGTACATAAATGGGCCGGAGATGGATGACTACAAAAGAGAACTGCTCAAGGGTATGACTCAGCCATTTATTCTCCGCCGAACTAAAGAGGATGTACTCGGAGATCTTCCTGACAAGGTATGTTATCAGCATCTGGTTCACCTGAATGAAAATGAGATGACTGTGTATGAGGAGGCGCGCCAGAGACTTGAACTCAAGTTCAAGAAAAATAAAACGGGCAAGGAAAGGGTGTTGGCACGTGACATAAAGGTGGAGTTCTTTGCTGAGCTGATCCGCCTTCGTCTCATGGCCAATGCAATGGAATTGGTGAATACTGGATGGAATGGTGGCTCTTCGAAGGTGGATGCCTTGAAAGACATCATGTCAACTTTGATGACAGGAGGTGATAACCGTGTGATAATCTTTTCGCAGTTTACTTCATTCCTGGATATCATCGGCAGGATGCTCACAAAGGAAGGATATGAATATCTTTATATGGATGGCAATACTTCGCTTCAGGAACGGAGAATGCTTGTCACAAAGTTCCAGTCCGGTGTCTGTCCAATCTTCCTTGTGAGTCTGAAGGCAGGAGGGCTGGGAGTGAATCTTACTGCTGCAAACTATGTCATTATAACTGACCCTTGGTGGAATCCATCTATTGAGAAACAGGCCGAGGACAGGGCACATCGTTTGGGACAGAAGCGTGCAGTGACAGTGATCAGGCTGGTTTCACAGCATACCATTGAAGAGAAAATCCTGCGTCTGCACGAAACGAAGGAAGACCTTTCTGACACCATCCTGAATGGAACGGACCGCAGTGCAAAGCTGTCAATGGATGATGTGCTGGATATGGTTTCACCTTTTAGATAGCGGACTATGGAAGAACTTGATTTCTTTTGCGAATATCTTACACGAGTTGCGGTGGAAATGCTCTCAGAAGGACCGCTTGCAGTTCTTGTTCAGGCCGATGATGATGAACGGATATTTCTGACTGCGCTTGTGCCTGAAGAATTCTCCGTCATAGTGGAGCTTCCGGCAGACAATGCATTGACTGTAATGACTGATGCACTTTACAAGGTGAAGGATTTTGCCCTTAATCACTATCGAGATAACTTTTTTATGGAGGCATCATGGGCGAAATTCACCGCTCTACCCGGAGAGTTCGAATTCCTATGCGATGATGCTCCGCTACTTTGTTGCAGGTTGGCGCAGTGGAGAGTTACGGAACATTTCGGACATCGTTTTCTCAAAGGCGTTGATATCTATGAAGACGCTGTCCAGATTCACATGCTGGGAGGGAATTATATGGTGGAAATCAAGAACTTCCAGAAGAATCTGGAACAGGTGCTGGGCTACATGTCCATATTACTAAGAAAACCGATGAGAAAAAGATATGATAGAAAATCTTAAAAATAGAATTATAAGCCTCTTGGGTGCGATGGCCGATGGGGCTTATGAGCGGGACGAGGTGATTGGCCTCAGTCTGCTTGCAGCGCTCTCCGGCGAGAGCATTTTTCTGCTAGGGGTGCCCGGCGTAGGAAAAAGCATGGTGGCGCGGAGACTGAAAATGGCCTTCCGCGATTCCCGGAGCTTTGAGTACCTGATGAGCCGTTTCAGCACACCGGATGAGATATTCGGTCCAGTCTCCATCAGTAAACTGAAGGATGGTGATACTTATGAAAGAGTGATCGATGGCTATTTGCCGACTGCCGATATTGTATTTCTGGATGAAATCTGGAAGGCTGGCCCGTCAATACAGAATTCACTGCTGACTGCAATAAATGAGAAGGTTTTCCGTAATGGGGACAAGGATTTGAAATTGCCGTTGAAGGGAATAATCTCGGCATCGAATGAACTTCCGGCTGAAGGCGAAGGACTTGAAGCGCTTTGGGACCGTTTCCTTATCAGATATATTGTGCGTCCCATCGGAGATAGACTGAATTTCATGGCTCTGCTGATAGGAAACATTGCGGAGCCAAACATGGACAAGAATTTGGCTTTCAGTGATGAAGAATATCATTCGCTGATTTCTCGTTCAAGAGATATTGATGTGCCGGAGAGCATAATGGATTATATCTATAACCTGAGAGCTCTGATTATAAAGCAGACGCAGGAGAACAACGCAAATGACGGGGATGAGCACGAAATCCCGTATGTGTCAGATCGCCGATGGAAGAAAATCTTGGGAATCATGCGGATGTCCGCTCTTCTGAATGGACGTGAGCGGGTAGATTACTCTGACTGTCTGCTGATGGAACACATGATATGGGATCACGACAGCCAGATTCCCAAGGTCGGAAAGGATATATGCGAAGAACTAGTCAAAACCATCATGAAAGATTCTATAAACCGGTTGAATAATAAGGCATGTCCGGCAAGAAACGGTCAAGAGGCTTTTTTTACTCCTGATGGAGTGCATTATATAATAGAGGCGGGTGGAGAGTCAATCAGAATCAGAATTTCGGATTACAAAAAGCTTACCCCTGAGGCCATCCCAGGGCGCTTTGCAGGGAACGATTTGATAGACCTTGTGGACTCGGCAGAAGGTGATTTTCTTATAAAGTCTCCAAGAGGTGGAGCGGTGGCTATCAATAATTTTGTCTATCGGATACGAAAGAAGAATGCCGTGGCTGTTTCATATACGAATGCATCCATGTCCAGTCAGGCCGTCGGGAGTGCAGGTTCCATGCTCGCAGAATTTCAAAGACAGGTCGGAGACAATGTATTTCTGACAGATATTCAGCACTATTCATTGATAACGAGGGTGTTACAGAAGTATAATGGCGGAAGGTAAGTTAATACGCTCAATGACATTGGCCGTGGCTATAGCCAAATCTTCGAGAAGTGAAATATCACAATCTTTGATTGACCGTGCCGCAGCAGAAACTGACATGGTCCGTAGAGGTGTGCTGAGGCTGATGGCGGACAAGCGCTTTCTAGATACAGTAAGCCCTGTCATGATGTGGCAGACTGATGCGACCGATGAACTAGAGGCGTTTGCAGATAGGCTTGAAAGTGAACGAGCTGCCGGATATTTAACGGATGAAAGAGTCTCCGTCCTGATTGAAGAATTCTTTTCTGTCTGGTCCGCCCTGATGAGAAATCGAAAGCATATTTATGAATCGTCAAGGAAAGCACGCAAAAAGGCCAAGATGGACTTGGCAGGAAAATCATTGGCAAATATCAGTGATTCGGAGGAGATCAGTGAGGACAATGATAAAGAGGGTGATATGGGCGTGGCCTCAAGTATATCTGAGCTCCATAACTTCCTGGCGGACAATGATGATATAGTTGACGATATTACAGGCATTGGCTCAACTGACCCGAAACTGGAGCAGCAGCGAAGGGAGAACATTTACCTCCGCAGCATCCCTGAATCCCTAAAGAAGCTTGCATTGCTTATTGGTAGGGCCAATGAGGAGGTAACGGAGACCAGAGGAAGATTTTCAGTGGCGTCAAAGAGTGATATAGAAGGAATAACTATCGGGAATGACCTTTCCGCATTGCTTCCTTCCGAGGTAGTCCTTCTGGCAGAGAAGGCTACTCAGGATGTCTTTTTCCGGAATTTCGCCGAGAAGCGGCTTCAGGTTTTTGCCTCGGCGTCTCAGTCTTCACGTCCGGATGACCATAAGGATGGCCCGGTCATCATCTGTGTCGATGAAAGTTCTTCTATGAGCGGCGAACCGCTGGAGGTTGCCATCAAGTTGGCCTATGCAGTCACTATTATTGCGAAACGACGCCATAGGGATGTCCTGATTGTCGCCTACTCGGATTCTTACAAGATGATGCGTGTGGATTCGCTGGGAAAGGACCGGCGTCAGCTTCTGAAATTCCTTTCAAATGTTTCGATGGGAGGAAATGATGAAAATGCTATGTTTGAGTGGCTTTTCCGGGATATATTGCCGAAAGAGGAGAAGTTTGACACGGCTGATATCCTCTGTGTATCAGATTTCGGATGGACTGAGATTGACCGATCTGTGAAAGGCTTGATATATGAACAGAAGGCTTCGGGAATGAAATTCTATGGGTTGAACATCTGTGGAGCATTTGGCGGATGGGATAGTCTTTATGATAGAGGATTCGTAGGTCCGATGGATGTCTGCGATAGTATTTGGGAGTATAGTAATGGGGAATGTGTCGAGGTTAAAGTGGCTATAGCGAGATAAATGTTCCTCTAGTAGCGGTTTGTAATGTACAGCCAGTAATGCGATGTAATGTTCCTCCTCAGAAGAGGTTGCAATGAGGTGCCTCAAAGTTAACTTTCTTGTCAAAAAAGGAGGAAGCTGCGGCAAAGTTCTTCCGTGCATTTGAGCAAGTGAGTAAGTGAATAGTTTTTGTGAATATTCATACTTTCGCACCCGATGGCTCGCCACTGCCGCAAAATGGCAGTTGGTTGAATTACCTTTGTCGTGGAAGAATCACCAGAACCGCTCCATGGGGGGGGCTTATGGCGGTTTGAAAAAAAGATAAGCGGCAGCCTTGTATCTTCAAAAACGATTGTGTACCTTGGCAAGACATACTTGAGAACACGGAAGTGTAAGTTTATTCTCGAATACAAATCTGGAAAATTCACTTGGAAGAGAGTAAGCGGACATTTTCCCTCGTCATATCCCCTTCGTGGGATTGCGCGTGGGACTGCTGCTTATTTTATTCCAACGGTCTTCCAGAACCGGTATTCTAAAATGAGCGACGGTGCCACGCTTTGGGAATAGGGCTGCAATGATATGAATAACTAATGCTAATGAATATAATGAAGAATATTGAAATGAACCGAAATGAACTCATTTATTCAGTTGAGGAGATTTTTTCAGAATTCCTTGGTATGGGGAAACGCTTCGTAATCCCGGCATACCAACGTGGCTATAAATGGAAGAAGAAAGATATTGAACAGTTGTTGAATGATATCAATTCCTTCCAAACAAATGGAGATGTCGATGTCTTCTATTGCCTCCAGAACATTACATTAGTCAGCAGGGAGGACGGCAATTTCAATGTGGTGGATGGACAACAGAGATTGACCACGCTTGCCTTGTTGTTGGCATATCTCGGTAAAAGCGATATGGTCGCAGGAAAACTGCAATATGATATCAGAGAAGAGTCAAAGACATTCTTGAGCAAGTATGTGTTCAGCGGAAAACTGTCAACATTCGGGAACAATTCTAATAATGGTGGCGGCAATTTACTTGAATGGGAAGCGCTTGGGATTAAGGAGGACGATGAGTACAATTTTCAGGATATCTTCTACATCTACAATGCTTGCAGAGCAATTGAAGTTTGGTTCAACACTCATGCGGATGTTAAGGAAATAATGGAAGATAAGATCCTTCACCATGTCAAATTGATAGTTAACTTGCCTCAAATCAAGGTCGGGCAGGAGTTTGAACTCTTTGACAACCTTAATGGCAAACGGGTCCCTTTGGATGGGGCTGACCTGATTCGTGCTATGATTATTACAAGAGTTGCAAGAAATGAGGCAGAAGATATAGACGACTTCACCAAGCATGATGTCATGCTCAATGAGTATCGTGTAAAGAATGGCCTCAAATTGGACGCTATCAATTCGTGGTGGGGCAATCAAGAGAGGTCGGACTATTTTGGATACTTCATCAGGAATATCAACTCGAAGGACGAACATATTAAGTTTGACGAGTGCACTTATCCAATTGATACCCTTTATAAGTTGGTCGTTCAAACAGAAAAAGGACAAAAATTGTTGGGTATCAACGAAATATCCTTATTGAATGGCACTGGAACAATAAAACTTAAATATTTTGAGAATTCAGATAATCTTTGTCGGCTGTTCGCATATATTGAGGATATTCAACGATTGATGGAATCATGGTATGACGATCCAGAGTTATATCATCTTGTTATGTACTCCGCCGTATATATGAATATGAGCTTCAATGACCTTGTCAAACTGTGGTTACCAAATAACAGAACCTCTTTTGTATATGCTTTGAAGGATAATATTCGGAAATCGGAGTTCGTCAAATTGGCCTTGAGAACTGTTGATGAGAAAGGAAGGACTCTAACGGAGAGGGATCTTTGTTTTGGTGAAGATTGGTACGACAATGGATATATGATTTCTATCATGGTGCTCCTTGATATTATTCGCATTATTAATTCTAAGTCAACTCCTTTCCCAATTGCGAATTTGGACCCAAAGCACTTTCGGGCAGATAAAGAAGACAAGGAGCATATTTTCCCTCAAACAACGCTAAATACGGGCTTTGGGATTGATATCCTAAAGAATTATATCGAAATCGCGTATAAGTGTGGTTTCAAAAGGAAAAGAGAACGTCAGAATGTTGATTGGGCCATCAAGTTGGTAGATCACTATGGGGATAAGATTCGCAACAACAACGACTTCATTGACAAGTTCAACAAGAAGATTGCCGAAATCATTCCGCTGACTTCTTTGGGCAATCTGTGCCTTCTCAAGAATAATGTCAACAGAAGCTATGGGAATGATCCATATCCGAAAAAACATTTCGATATAATGAAAAAATCTGCTGAAGGGGAGTACATCAGGCCTCATGTCCTTGATGCATTCTCAAAGGTTATGGCCACAAGCGAACAGAGGAATGATACCTCGTATATGTTGCAGTGGGATATAGACGATATAATTCTTCGTAGGCGTTACATTGTGGATCAGATTAAGAAATATTTAGACTGACATTATCATGAAAAAACAAAACTACTTGAGGGATGAGAACCTCCTCACGCTTCTTTCACTACATGATTTTATCATACCAGAAATTCAAAGAGAATATGTTTGGGGGAGTCAGGAAAATTGCGAATCTATCTTAAAACCATTTCTGGAACAGATCAAGAGCAATGCATTGGTTGATGATCATTGTCGCTATGCGCATGGCCAAGAGAATCAGCATATAGGCTTTCTTTATTCATACAGGCCTCAATACATCCGAGATATATCAAGCCGTATCTCTGACGAATACTTGATTGATGGTCAACAGAGATTTACCTCATTGTTTCTCTTGCTGTTAGTTCGCGCTGTTTGTGAAAACCGAATGGTTGATTTTTGTAATCTGATACGTTTGGGGGATGGATCGATTGCCTTTGACTACAAGGTTCGTCAACTAACCCATAAGTTTATTTTTGACCTTGTTGAACACCTGAAAGAAGGTGGCTATGACTCCTTGGAAGGGATTGTCAGCAATAGATTTCCATATTGGCTGCTTAATGACTATCAAAAAGACATGACTGTAAGCAATATGATCAATGCCCTGAAATGTATTGGTGAGGTGTTTAATAGAAAGGATGAATACTATTACGACTATCTTTTGACTAGAATTCATTTTTGGCATTTCAAGACAGACGTAACATCACAAGGTGAGGAACTATATATAACTATGAACTCGCGTGGAGAAGAATTGACCAACAACGAGGTTCAAAAATGTAGAAGGCTGAAAGGCAAAGATCAGGTTAAGTGGGGCCAGCAATGGGAAATATGGCAGACATATTTTTGGAGGAATCGCGCAAAGGGATGTAAGGGCAAACCGAACTTTGATGCAGACAAGGGCTTTAATAACCTTCTTGCTTGTATTGAGGCCATGGGTGATAGTTTCGAAATTAAATATGATGCTATAGAGGACATTAGCTCCGCTGTATCTGCTCTGCAGTTCATCGTTGACACCGACTGGGAGAATGAACTGCGTTCACTCTATGATGGATATTACACCGGATGGATTAACACATTCAAACTAGATATTTGGACCAAAATTAATACAACAGATGCCAAATGGTTAATAAAACAAGATTCCGACACAACCCAAAGGGAAAACGCTGTACTTCTGTGGCCTTTGCTCTACTTCTATTTTTTAGAAATAGACAATCAAACAGAGCCGGACAAAATGACCTTCATTCGGCTTATGCATTTGTGTTATCTTAACTACCACTCAAAGAAAACCAACTACGCTTCAATCAAGGCCTTCATAGAAGCTCTTCATTATTCTGGAAGCGATATGACTGATCTGGATAAGCTTGAGAACAAGCATTTTCTATCAAATGAACATCTCAGACTATCCTCTTTAATTAAAAAAGACCCGGAAATGGAATCGCTGATTTGGGAGGTTCAGGATAAAGAATACTTTTTGGATGGTGAAGATGTCGGAGGAGACACAATCATAGACTACATAAAAGATATTGACACGGTTAAAGGGCTTGGTTTGAAAGATGCGTTGAGAAACATAATTGGAAACTATGGTGCTCTGTTTCCTGTTGGTAATAAGGCTGAGAATGAGATACTTGTCAAACGTATTTTGCTTCATTATAAGGATGATAAAGGGCAGACTTTTTGGAAGCAGACCAGCCCGTATTATGACAGGAATTACGAGACATCGTCTTGGAAGAGAATTGTACGATGTGGAGCATTCCTGAAATTCTATAATGAAATCAGTCGTGGATACACATTGTGCTTCTCGTATAGGGATCTTGTTGAGTTCCTCGAAGAGAAACAGAAAGAATTTTACTCTAAACAAGAAAATCGCCGCTTCAATGACAAAAAATGGAGTGACAGGCGTTTGGCAATCTTCTTTGATACCATTACCGGAGGAAATTTATGGAAAAAAGGTTACCATCCAGATCTTGCATTCCATGAGGACGCGGATGTGAATGAGAAGGCTTTCCTTGGCCATACTGTGGTCGGCAACCGGGTGTGTGGCCGAAAATTCAACTGGCAGATGAAAGAGTTGCCGAAGAACTGGGAATGGCGTCTGCGGAATATGTATATGTTTTACGATTTTATATTTGAATAAAAAAGTCATTATGAAAGCATTTAAAAGCACTCCCAAAAGAATCAAGCGTTCAAACGGGCAGGTGCTGACACCGGAGATGTCGGTAGTGGTCTCGACCAAACTGTCGAATCCGTTCAACAATGGGGCAATGGAGGTGATGGATCAGTATTGCAAGCCTGATATAATAACTTCTTAATATAGGAATCCGAACAGCCAAAGTGGGATTCTTGCTCCGTAACCTGTCTCAATGCCATCTATGGCGAGGAAACTGTCTGGAATGTCGGCTATTTGCGAGAAATCCTTAGAAGGACCTCCTACTTCCACTCTCAATTTTCCGTCTATCAGAAAATCCCCTGCGTGACTTGAGCGGACATCGTGGGTGTTGCCGACTTGGTTGAAGAAAAAAGTTTCTCGGAGATTGCCCTCATTGACGTTGGAGCCGAGAGCGTACATCAGATTTGTGTTGTCAAGATAGATTTTATC
>DCMG01000078.1 GCA_002321335.1 Bacteroidales bacterium UBA1628
GAGGCTGCCGCCGTGATTCCGTTCAATGTCGGCAATGATGCCGGCTATATCGTGACATACGACACCGGCGTGAACCTGTTCCGTCCGGTCAATCCCGAAACAGGAGTGATGGGACATTCTGCATATACCTGCAACAATATCGGAAGGATTCTCTCCGTGACATCGAACCCGGGAAGACCGGATCATCTTCTTCTCAACTTTTCCGAGGCATTCAACGGCACACGAATCTATGACCTTGATTGGAGGAATTTGAAATCATTGTCTCCAATCGTCTTGCCGAACCTGACAGACGGCTATGCGGAGGTGCTGATGGCGAACTGAACCGTTAGTGTTTCATACGCCACTTTTCTGCCCCAGCAATCTCAAATGAATTTAGGACGCTCTTGCTTATCTATAGGGTTGTTTTTTGATTCCTATCGCCATAATAAATGACATTTTTCTGTGGTTGTTTCTATAGCCAGAGACTGTGTCAATGAGCGAATATCTGCAATGGACTTGATATTCCGGCAATGACAATCCCCAGATAGCCTTGTAATCCTCGACCAATAGCGCGGCTTCGTAACCGGCATTTGATGAGACGTTCTCTTCTGCAATAAAAGTCCGCATAAGTCCTGGTCTCACTCCTGATCCCGGACTTGTGAGCTGCATCCTCAGATGAAGCCTATATCGGCCGGCATCGCATCCGTCCTCCATCAATACCTTGAAGTTGATTCGTAGTGTACCACCGTCATCAACTTCAACAGCTGATACGAACTCAATATGCACAACCGGGAACGGACTCCATTCTCTCGGCTCCGGGATATGCTCGTTTCCAATTTGAGCGAAGCCGTGATATGCCGACACGAAAAGATTGTGTCCGGTGATATGCGAGGTGCCATCAAACGGCGGTCGATGGGATGGAACGGCATTGGCATATTCGTTCCACCGGAGCTGCACATCGTGGTCAAGTGTCCGCCAGGCAGCAAGCGCACGGTGATGGATTTCAGAAACGGCAATCTGACCTATAGTTCGTGTGAACTTGCAGACGGACTTATTCCGGAAATAGCATTGTCCGTTCCGGTGATAGAATGTTATGTCCCCTACCGATGCCCAGCAGTCGGAGAATCTTGAATTTGGAATATACTTCGGCATAGCCTCAACTATTGACGGATTAATGATGTTGTCAGGATTGGAGGACTGTGCCCGGAAAGGATGTATGGCTTGAAGTCTTCCCCACATAGGTAACTCATAGGGACTTCAGCAAGGGCAAAGTTACGGATAATCCAGCAATATTGAAGACACTATGCAGGTATGTATATCTCAGAAAGATGCGAAGCAGTTTCCGTTATTCACACAATGTCGTATATCTATCCTTAGCCCTAGCTTCTGGCGTGTGATTTGGTTCCATTATGCTCTGACCTTGGAGCGTGCGTATATCCCTCCGCTCGACTCGCAGGGAGTCGGAAAGGGTGATGCGTCAGCATCGTTCTTTCCGTCTTCCGGAGAGTGAGCAGGCAAGCCGATAGGCGCGGCAGGAGCCGGACGGTATGATGGTTGGGGCGAGAGATGACGGTTTTTCCGGCTCTGTGTAATCAGTAACTTTGAATCCCCGAATTTTCGCAAAGTTAATTCCCCGTTTTAGAGGGGGAGAAAAAAGCATTCATATCTTTGTAAAAGAGAAACAATACAATAGATATGAATGCATACGAACTCGAGAGTCCGGAAAGGAAACTCGTGATGTGGTACAAATGTAAAGAAAAATTTGAAAAGGGGCTATCAAAAGCCCAGATTGCAAGAGAACTTGGTCTTGATGTCAAGACGGTCCGTCGTTATCTGAGAATGAGCTATGACGAGTTCAAGTCGAGTGGGTCATATAAACGGATGTACATAAAAGTCCTTGATCCGTACGAAGGCATGGTGTCCAGCTGGTTAGAAGAGCATCCGGACCTGTCGGCAAGCCAGATACACGACTGGCTTCGAGAGCGTTATGCCGACCTGCCGGAGGTGAACAGCAAAACGGTGTTCAACTTCGTAAAGTGCATACGCGCGAAATATAACATAGACAAACCTCAGGCAACATCCCGGCGCCAGTACATGAAAGTAGAGGAAACGCCTTTTGGAGAGTACGCGCAGGCGGACTTTGGCGAGATGTGGATGAAAACAGCGGACAAGAGAGACCTGAAAGTGTACTTTTTCGTGATGGTGCTGTGCGGGAGCCGCAAGAAGTATGTGTACTTCAGCAGGAGTCCGTTCACTGCGGAGATGGCCGTATATGCCCACGAGAAGGCTTTCGAGTACTATGGAGGAAAGCCAAGAAAGATCATCTATGATCAAGATGCCGTTCTTATCCATGACGAGAATCTGGGCGATTGCGTCTTGACCAAGACCTTCAACGCGTTCGTAAATCAGGAGCACTTCGAGTGCGTCTTCTGCCGCAAGTCCGACCCGGAGTCAAAGGGGAAGGTGGAGAATGCTGTAAAATATGTGAAGTATAACTTCTTGAGGGGCCGCACTTTCGAAAGTGTGGAGCAGTTGAACGAAGATGGAGTCCGTTGGCTATCGCGGACAGCCAACGGACTCCCACACAACGGCACACATCTGGTACCGGATGAGGTTTTCAAAGAGGAAAATGGACATCTTATTCCTTATTATGGACGCCCGATGATGCCAGAGAGGCCGATGAAGGAATACACCGTGCAAAAGTCGAACCTCATAAACTACAGAGGCAATGGTTACAGCCTGCCCTCTGGTACATATAAAGGTCCAAGGACTACGGTATGGGTCAACGTCAATGACGGCAGACTGGAAATCTACAGCAAGGAGACGGGCAAGCTGATACATATCCATGAAATCAGCAGTGAAAAAGGGCAATATATATCCGCTCCTTGTCATAGGAGGTCGACATCAGCGTCCTGCAAGGCCCATGAGAAAACAGTCATGGAGTATTGTAGTTATGATGAGCTGGCGATGTTGTGGATGGCCAATCTAAAGAGAAACAAGCCGCGTTACTACACCCAGAATCTGGCCGTCCTGGTCAAAGGCATGAGGCACTTCGCACCATCAACCCTTCACAATGCCTTCGAGAAGTGCATTGACCGAGGAATGTACAACGCAAAGGACTATCTGACGTTATGTGACAGGATAGGCAAGCGGATACCGGTTCGTGAACCTTCCACCACTCTCCACGGCTCCCTTTCGGAAGCGATCAAGCAGAGTCCGGACAAAACAGACATAAACCAATATAATCAATACTTCTCATGACACAGTCAGACAAAATAAAAGAATACTGCAGCAGGATAAACCTTTCTTATATTCCTTTAAAGCTCAGCAATATCATACTAAAGGCGCAAGAGTGCCAGCCCACCTACATCGACTTCCTTGCGGAGACACTCAAGATGGAGGCGGACATGCGAGAGATGCACACTCGTGAGGTACGTGTCAAGACATCAAGAATCCCTCCGAAACATGATCTCGATGAATATGACTTCGACTTCGTCTCCGGTATATCACAACGTGAACTGAATGAGTTGCGCCAGCTCGCATGGCTCGAACAGGCATACAATATCGTGCTGATGGGACCTTCCGGCACCGGCAAGACCTACATAGCCGCAGGGCTCATTTATGACGCGATAAAGACGGGCAAGAAAGGCTATCTCTTCACGATGGAGGAACTTGTCACATGCCTTAGGACCAAGGATATATCAGCGGCGGCGATGCAGACATACAGCAGGATCCTCCATGCGGACCTCATCGCAATCGATGACATAATGCTGTTCCCGATAAAGAAAGAAGACTCCTCCGCATTCTTCAACCTGATAAACACCCTTCATGAGAAGGTGTCAATCATAATAACAACCAACAAATCTCCAACAGAATGGGCTGAAACACTTGATGATGAGGTGCTGGCAAGCGCACTCCTCGACAGACTTCTCTACAAATGTGAAGTCATCAAACTATCCGGAGCCAGCTACCGGATGGAAAACAGACAAACAATACTTAAAAAAGAAACTAAAAGAGGACGCCCGAGGAAGAATCCCGCCAATGAATAAAACAGGGAATTAACTTTGCGAAAAAACAGGGAGACCCATATTGCATATTACA
>DCMG01000089.1 GCA_002321335.1 Bacteroidales bacterium UBA1628
TGCTCCAGAGAATCTATTCTGAATATGGCTACCGCAAGGAGTCGCTTGTGTCTCTGGTCCGCAAGGGCAAGAGCGGCGCGGAGGAGATCCAGAAGATCATGGCTGACCTGAGGCAGAACCCACCAGCAGAGATTGTCGGCTCGAAGGTCGTCAAGGTCATCGACTACAACGAGCCAGAGAAGACCGGACTTCAAAAGTCCAACGTCCTCCAGTTCTTCAACGAGGCCGGTGACATCGTTTCCGTCCGTCCTTCCGGCACCGAGCCGAAGATCAAGTTCTATTTCGGAGCCAAAGGCCCTGATGCGGATGCAAAACTTGAGGCTCTCAAGGCTCAGTTCATCAGTTAGCGTACTTTACTGAATACAGACCAGTCCGGTCACTGAGCTTGTCCTTGGTCACTGAGCCTGTCCTTGGTCACTGAGCCTGTCGAAGTGACCGGACCATCAGTTTTCGTGAGGTGTTACGTATTTGTTTAATATTCAGATAAATAGTAATTTGTCTTTGGTTGAGATCGACTAAAGGTGGTAATGTAAATGTCTAATGATCAGCGATTTGCTCTCCACGGGAACTTTTACCATCCGTGATGCGGTACCGTCTGACGGTGAGTTCATAGCAAGGAATGTCCTTGCGGCCATGGGTTACGAGGTTTTTTCAGGAGCCGAAGCCGATCCAAAGATAGAGATCGGCTCTGCATCCTTGAATATTCATGAAGCAGTGGTGGCATTCGGTGAGGTGTGCGCCAGGCCTGACGCATTATATTCCTACACTAGAACGAGGGTCGCATGCGTTGACGGCAGACCTGTGGGGTCGCTGACGGCATATTCAGGAGACGACTACTTGCCACTCCGGGATTTGACATGGGGGCTTCTTAACTCCATCTTCGATGGTTCCGCCCTGCCAGAGAAGGGTTTGCCGCGAGTTGTGCCAGAAACAGATTCCGCAGCAGATGCTTCAACGGAATCTATTGATAATGAATACGCCAGCGGAACTTTCCCTCTTCCGGAGCCGGAATGCCTCCCCGGCGAGTTTTACCTTGACAGCATGGCCATCCTTCCCGAGTTCCGGGGAAAGGCTTATGAATATGCCGGTTCGGCTGACCGCATAGGCCACCTCCTGATGCTTGATGGCATAGAGCAAGGCCGAAGGAAAGGATTCCCCCGCATAAGCCTCATCGTTGACAAGGCCAAACCCCGTCTGAAAACCTACTATTCCGCCCTCGGTTTCCGCCCCGATGGCGAAATACTCTTCTTCGGCCACCTTTACGACCGGATGATCAAGGAACTGGATTAGTTTTGTTCCGGAAAGACTTGCCCGGTGTACCAAATGGCTGCGAGGAGGCGGTTCGTAACCACATAGGCTTTGCCTGTGCGTAATTTAGACGCATGGGGTGCAGAATGAAGACTTTTGCACCCGAGAGCGGCTTAAGGACTAGACTTGGGGGGCAAAACCTGTCCTTTCGCACCCGGTTGAATCGGTAGTAAAAGCAAAAGCGGAAAGTTCCAACCGGAACTTCCCGCTTTTGCTGAGCCACTCATCAGGCTCGAACTGACGACCTGCGCGTTACGAATGCGCTGCTCTACCGACTGAGCTAAAGTGGCTTGCTGCATTTCTCGTGGAAATGGATTGCAAATATAGTCAAAATTTTTTAACTGAGAAACTGATTTCGGCTTGTTTGCAGAAAGTTTATTAAACTTCGACATCCTCACGACTTTTCTTATTGAATATGTGGGCATAGTTGGTTAACTTTGCGGTATGT
Source organism: Bacteroidales bacterium UBA1628 (assembly GCA_002321335.1). Lineage (GTDB taxonomy): Bacteria > Bacteroidota > Bacteroidia > Bacteroidales > UBA932 > Cryptobacteroides. Next base: position 1,757 of record DCMG01000089.1, read on the forward strand.
ATTCAGATATCATCATCATTGGAGGCGGGGCGGCAGGACTTATGGCCGCTTACGGTGCAACAAAGGCACTTCCGCTTGGAAGTTCGGCACGCATCACGGTTCTGGAGAAGATGCCACGTCCGGGCAGAAAGATATTGTTCACTGGTAAGGGGCGCTGCAACTTCACGAATCTCAAGGACTGGAATGAGTTCTCGCAGCACATTCGCACGAATCCTAATTTCGTGAAGCCAGCGTTCTATAACTTCACTCCGGAGAACACCATTGACTTCCTTGAAAGCAATGGTCTTGAGACCGTGGTCGAGAGGGGAGACAGGGCGTTCCCATATTCACACAGAGCCTCTGATGTTCTGGACACCATCGTTGAGGTGGTGCTGCGTCACGGGGTGACGCTGCTGACAGATCGCGAGGTGACGGACATCCTGCCCGGTTTCTCGATACGATGCGCTGATGGTGAGACTTTTGAATGCTCGAAACTGATCATCGCCACGGGAGGGCTTTCCTACCCTGGAACCGGTTCGACCGGTGACGGTTACAAGTGGGGCAAGTTCTTCGGACACAGCATAGTACCTTGTTTTCCATCGCTGACTGCCCTTGTCCCGAAAGGATACAAGATCATTGACAGACCAGAGACCGATCTGAAAGGGCATATTCACAGGGAAACTCCAATGACGGGCAGCGGTGAGGCTTTGAAGGGCACCAAACTGAAGAATGTCAGCCTGACCGTCACGTTTGACGGCTCTAAGTCCGAGACGGAATTCGGAGACGTGGATTTCACAGACGGCGGAATCGAGGGGCCGATCGGATTTCAGGTCAGCCGCAAGTGCGTGAAAGCTTTGATGAACGGAGGCAAGGTGGCATTCTCTCTGGATTTGAAGCCTGGAGTGCCTCTGGAAGAACTGACAAGCCGCATCAAAACCCTTTGGCAGGAGATTAAGAACGATCCCCGCACCCGCCAGTGGAAGGACGGACGCGGGCTGAACGGCAAGGAGATGTACAGAATCCTCCTCGGCAAACTGATGCCGTGGGAACTGATTCCGGGATTTCAGGCGTGGAACCCTGACATCTTGAAGATCGACCTGAAGAAATCTGAATATGCTGACGGACGCTTCGGCGCTTCGACGGGCTCGGCGTCCCGTTATGCCAATCAGTCGGCTCGTTATGACAGATCGCAGGGTTGGCCGAAAGGGTCTAACCATCGCTTTGGCCGTCAGCCAAGACGTTATTATGACATTGATCTTGAACTCTTAGCCAAGACCTTGAAAGACTGGAAGTTCGAGATAATTGGCTTCGTTGGTTACGAGCGTTGCGTCATCACGGCTGGTGGCATCTCTACCGATGAGGTGATGCCGAAGACGATGGAGTCTCGCCTCAAACCAGGCCTTTATTTCTGCGGTGAGGTCCTTGATATGGACTGCGACACCGGCGGCTACAACCTCCAATGCGCTTTCTCAACCGGCTACCTTGCCGGAGAATCAGCGGCCAAATCTCTGAATATTCCGGGACAGTATTAGGCTAATAAACTCCGGAGCCGAGCATCTCGTCATCGGTGGAGTACCAGGCGGCGAACTGGCCGTCGGAGATTCCGCGCTGAGGGGTGTCGAAGAGGATGAATATGCCGGCCGGTCTCTTGATCAAGAACGCATCCTGAAGTGGCTGTCGGTAACGGATGCGGACCCGGTAGCGGCGAATCTCTCCATCGGTCATCTCAAGATCTGTTCTTATCCAATGAATATCCTGGGGCGCGATCCGTAAACAGCTGCGTGAAAGCCCTTTGTGAGTGTGGCCTTCTCCTACGTAGATGATGTTGCGAGGAACATCCGTGGCTATCACGAAAATGGAGTCCTTGTGCCCTCCGATGTTGAGCCCTTTGCGCTGACCGATTGTGTAGAACTGCGCTCCGTCGTGCCGGCCGACAATCTTTCCGAAAGGATTCTCCTTGTACCGGGTCTTCTTGATGTGCTTTTTCCCGGCCCTGTAGGTTTCGGTCTCGAACTTGATGTCATCGTACCTTATTGGTTCCGACAATCTCATCAGGTTCTCATCGCTCAATCCTGCAATTTTCTCAACATCGAATTCGTTCCGGTGCGGGACGGTCACTTCGACAGGCTCAGTGACCGAAGATGGGTGCTCAGTGACCGAAGATTGAAACTCAGTGACCGATGATGGGCGCTCAGTGACCCTGCGGTTATTGAACGACTTCCCGCCGGAATCCTCGGAGGTATATTCAGTGATCATCATCGGCTCGCCGGGAGTCTTGAGAAGCGAGGCGAGAGTGTCATGGACGAAGCGATAGTGCTCATTTTGAGCGTAGAAGGCATCGTAAACCTCCACCACATCGCCCTCTGCCGGCTTGAGTTTCTGTTGGAGGAATGTCGGAAGATCGACCTTCCCGACGAAGCATATTCCTTGAGAGTCTTTCTTGTCAGCAGACGGAAGGTCGGCTTGGTGGGCGATTTCTCTGACCTCTGGTTTTGTAAGGTGCCCGATAGGGAAGATAGCCTTGCCGAGCTGCTCCTGGGTGAGTTGGCAGAGAAAATAGCTCTGGTCCTTGTTCGGATCCACGCCTTCCAGAATCCTCCACTGAGGCTGTCCGTCAATCGCAATTTGTTTACCATCAGCGTCTAATAGTGGTTCTCTGCGGCAGTAGTGTCCTGTCGCCACCATGTCGGCTCCGAGTTTCTGAGCGGCCTTGAGAAAAGCATCGAACTTGATCTCCCGGTTGCAGAGCACGTCTGGGTTGGGGGTGCGGCCGGCGGAATATTCATTGAACATGTAGTCCACCACGCGCTGGCGGTACTCCTTGGAAAGATCGACGAAATAGAATGGAATGCCAATCTTGCGCGCGACCATCTCCGCCACGAATCGGTCCTCCTCCCACTCGCAGTCGCCGTGCAGGGTCGCATCGGCATCGTGCCAGTTCTGCATGAACATCGCGAACACATCGTACCCCTGCCGCTTCAGCAACAGAGCGGCGACACTGGAGTCAACTCCTCCGGAAAGGCCTACACAGATTCTCATAACTTACTTCATCTCACGTGGCAGGCAATATGTGTCTTCCGTTGCTGTGATTGCCTGCTGAAAATCACATTACGTTCCCCCGATTCAAAATCCATTCTCTAAGGAATAGGGACTTGCTTTCACCGCAAGCGGTGAAGAGACCTTTCATGAAAGGCGTGCAAATTTACTCAAATGCTTGAATATGCACAATTTTTGCTAACTTTGAAACCTTGTGAACAAAACCACTGAATATGAAAACAGTAAAACTGGACATTAATTATACTGAATATTCCTCCATCAACGAGATGGACCCACAGGACATTGAGCTCGTGAACGCTGCCATCGAGGCTCAGAAAGGATCTTACGCTCCGTATTCGACATTCAATGTAGGGGCTGCGCTTCGCTTGGAGGATGGCACAATCGTGAAAGGGGCCAATCAGGAGAACGCCGCCTATCCGTCCGGACTTTGCGCCGAGAGGACGGCGATGTTCGCCGCCGGCGCCAACAACCCTGGCAAGGCAATGCTTTCGCTCGCCATTGTCGGAGGCTTCAATGGTTCCCTCAGCGAGACTCCATGTTCGCCTTGCGGAGCATGCCGTCAGGTGATGGCCGAGTATCAGACTTTGTCCGGCCGTCCGATGAACGTGATCATGTTCGGAACGAAAAAAACGTGGAAATTTGACAAAGTTGACGACATACTTCCATTCATTTTTGACAGTTTCAACGAAAAGTAGTATATTTGCAGTCAGGGAAAGTCGTACACGACCAGCTCCCTCTGAATTCCCCCAGGGTCGGAAGGCAGCAAGGGTAGGAGGTCGTAGCGGTGCGATGTACTAAGCTTTCCCTTTTTTTCATTGCGTTCAATAAGTTCATTGTTCATGGAACTTCGGCAAACTCGGCGGCCGGACACATGACTTTTGGACTTGATCTAGATTCACTGTCGATAGCGAAAAAGACGATGGCGAAAAAAATATAATTCCAAATTTAGGTGACGCGCTAAATTTGAAATTATATTTTTTCTGCGTTCGCAATTAGGCTATTTCATTCAAAATCAATGTTATTCAACGAACGGGCAACTATTCCACAAGGCAGGAGTCCATCAGATCGGCAATCTGTTTGCGGTCAAGGTTCTGGCCGATGAAGACTATCTTGACCATGCGGTCGCCATAGACCGGATCCCAGTCCTTGCGGAGATTCTTGTCCCGGCGCATCATCTCTTGAAGCTGGTCTTCAGGCATCGTGGCGAACCAAAGACCGGCGTCCTTGATGGATTTCTGAACACCGGACTGCTCGAAGAGGTAGCATTTGTCTTTCTCGTCGGCGAAGTAGCACAAACCCTTGGCACGGATGACATTCTTCGGCCATTTCTTAGACACGAGCCAGTCGAACTTGTTGATGTCCAAAGGCTGACGGCGATAATAGACGAAAGTGCCGATGTTGTATTCCTCGACCTCGCCGCCCTCGTGGTCGTGATGATGGTGATGCTCGTGGTCGTGTCCTTCATGGTGGTCATGTCCTTCTTCCTCGTGATGTTCATGGTCGTGTTCATCTTCGTCATTTTCCGGCTCGTTTCCTTCACCCTCTATGGCATTGATCCATGCAGCTGAGGTGGCAGTCTTGTCGAAATCGAACATCTTGGTGTTCAATAGTTTGTCGAGATCAATGTCACCATAGTCGCACTCGAATATAGTCACCTTAGGGTTCAGAGCCTTCACAATGCTCCGTACCCTGCCGAGCTCCTCAGGCTTCACCTCGGAGGCCTTGTTCAGAAGCACGATGTTACAGAACTCAATCTGCTGAATCACAAGGTTCTCAAGGTCATCCTCTTCCAGATTATCTTTCTTCAGGGCATCTCCGCATGCGAACTCGCTCTGCATCCTCA
>DCMG01000090.1:0-7022 GCA_002321335.1 Bacteroidales bacterium UBA1628
CATTTTTGTTCAGTGGCATATTTCTTAAATATTAAGCAAAACAACTTTCGCAAGCAGACAATTGCCTGCTGTAGAATATTTATCAAACACAACCAGATCAGGAAACCACTGTCACGGTGCTCGTGGCGGTGCGCTCGTTCTGGTTGACTTCTATCCGGACGGGAATCTTCTCCTGAAGTTCCTCGATGTGGCTGATTATGCCGACCTGTCTGCCGGACTTGGTGCGGAGGGTCTTCAACGTGTTCACGGCATTCTGAAGAGGCTCACCTGAAAGGGTTCCGAAGCCTTCATCAATGAACAAGGTTCCGACGGCCAGGCCGTCACCTATGTCGGACAAGGCCAAGGCCAAAGAAAGGGACACCAGGAAACTCTCTCCACCGGAAATCGTGCTTGCCGGACGGGAGACGTAGCCTTGATAGGCATCCTCGACCTCGATGACGAACGTTCCCGGCACGACTTTCAGGACATACCTGTCGGTCAGGTCGTTCATGTAGCGGTTCGCCGCCTTCACTAGGCTGTCAAGGACGTAACTCTGGGCGATCTTCCTGAAATTCTTGCCGTTACTGTCACCAATCAGATCGTTCAGGCGGGTCCACATCAGGAACTCATTCCTTAGATTGTCGGCAATCTCTTTCAGTCTGCCGACCTTCCCACGGTTCTCCTCATCCTGCCTTAGTGTCTCGGTCAAAAGAGCCACCTCACTGGCCGCATCAGACATGGCCTTGTCATTCATTTTGTACAAGGCATCCAAGCGCTCAATCGTGTCCTCATCCGTAAGCGATGGCTTATTCAACTGATGCTCAGACTCATTACGCTGATCCGTGGCCAATGCTACCTTAGCGGCGGCCAACTCATCCGCAGCCTTCCTGTGCCTACGTTCCATCTCAGCAATAGCTGTCTCTGAATATTCAGAAAGAGCCTTCAGCGCCGCCCTGTCATATTCAGAATGCTCCTCTAAAAACGCCTCAACCTTGGCTGACTCAGTTTTGGCGTTTTCCTCGGCAAGAGCAAGTTTGTGCCTTTCCAGAATCAATGCGCTCTTGACAGACTCCGCCTCCTTTGACAGTTCCGGAATATTCACGGTCTCACCCCTCGTCAGTTCTTTCCACGACGGCATCATCTCCTCTATGGCCTCCACAGTTCCCTGCACGAAGCCAATCCGCGTCCTCAACTCATCAATCTTCTTGCCCAGACTCTCCGAAAGATCAACCCTCTTCCGGTGCGCGCGGACTGTCTCAGCAAGATCTTTTATGAATATCCGAGTGTCTTCACTCCAGTTTTCACTCCAAGGAGAGCCTGCAAGAATATCCCGGATCGCCTGCTCAGCCACCAACACAGCCTTGTTCCTGTCAGACACCAACGCCTCGACTCTTTCGACCTCGGATTTCTTGGTCTGGACATCGCTTTCCGCCTTGACACGCGCGGCAACCGCCTTATCCACAGCATCTCTTGCTGCTGTACTTGACTTCCGGGCATCAGCGGCTTCCTTTTCAAGGCTGGCGCAAACCTTCTCTTTTTCAACAAGTTCAGACAGACGCAAAGATATTTCCTGACTCATCGTCTCAAGCACCAGCTTGGTGTCGTCATCAACAGTCGTCAGACCGCATTTCTCCGCAGCCATATTCACGGATTCAGTCATACGGTCCACCTCACGGTCATTCTCGAAGGCGGATTTCCGTTTCCGCAACTGCTCTGACTCCGCCCCAATCTCAGCCACAAGGCGGTCGTAACATTCCTTGTCATTATGGTAAATTATCCTGGCCTCCTCACACGCACTCTCCATAGGAGCGAGACGTTTCCGCAAATCTAAATCTGTCGGCAACGCTGACTCAATCTCCCGCATGCAGACAGGACAGATGTCCCCGACCTGAAGGTTGTTACGGATGGCCTTGACGGTGTCCTCAACCGTCATGCTTAACTTTCTATAGACTTCGTCAGCCAGCTCAGATTTAATGCGGGAAGCATCAACGGCCTTGGCTAGAGAGTCTCGTTCAGCGATCTTGCCTTCAAGCCTCTTCTCTTTCTCAGCGATGTCTTGCGCTTCTGTCTTGCGCCTCGCTATCAGCTTTTCTAAGAGCGAAAATCTGTCCTGAGCCAGTTTGACATTCACCGACTTTTCTTTCAGGTCGCCTATCTCTTTACGGACAGCAGCAGCGTTCGACTCGGCCAAAGCCTCCTCCGCCTTCCTCTGAGCGTCCTCTGCAAGCATCCTTTCCTTCCCTGCCCCAGACTCCAGAGACTTGGCCTTTTCCAATGCCGGAAGCCACACCCCCGTCAAATCCCCTCTCAGATGAGAAAGCCCGTCTTCTGATTCACGAATATATTCACGTCCGCTTTCGATGACTCCTATGTGCCCCGCGATGGTCTGTTCCTTCTCAAGGACAGGCAGCAAAGGAGCATCCTTTTCCAGCTCAGCTTCAACAGAGGCTTTATCCTCGGCAAGCCTCTTCTCCTCGTCACTAAGGAAAGCCAAACCGCCCTTTACCGACCGGTATTTCTCTGACAGTCCGGAAAGCCTTGTCCTTGCCTCCAGAGCCGCCTCCTCTTCCCGCTTCTGGTTTTTCATATTCCCTCGAACCGCCTCAGTAGCCCTGAACGAGACCGCAAGGTTTTCCTCGGCAAGATATTCATCAGTCCTTGTCACCGCCTCTTTCTCAGAGACAGTCTTGGAGTCTGATTCAATCGTAGCCTTCAATTTGGTGTCCTGGTTCAGCCAATCCCTTTTCTTGCCACACTCGTCCCTCGCTGAGCGAGCGGATTCCGCCTCTATCCTTTTCGATTCTTTCTCTTTAAGTTTCAGTTCCTTATCTTCCTCGGAAAGAATCTTGACATCATTGATTTTCTCCTCCGCGTCAGTATAAGCTTTTTCCTTACGCCTGGTTATCTCAAAGATCTTCGCCCCGATTTTTGTGTAGATGTCCACACCGGTGATCTTCTCCAGAATATCGGCCTTCTCGTTGTCCTTGCTGTTCAGGAATCTGGTAAACTCTCCCTGAGCCAGCATCGTGGTCCGGCAGAACTGGTTGAAACTCAAGCCGACAGCCGAAGCCACCTCCGCGCTAACTTCCTTACTTCCAACATAAAGAGCCCCCGAATCCAAATTTTTGAGAACCCAGTCATCCTTCTTCTTTTGTATCCTCCCGTTAGCTTTCCCTCTGGCGCGGGCCACCGACCATTCGGCCTCATAATCAACCCCATTGGTTCCTTCGAACTCAAGTTTGACAAAACCGCTTCCGGCTCCTTGCCTAAGAAGTCTGGCTGGACTGTCAACCCTGACATCATCCCCATGGTCAGCGGAGCTGCCTTCCATCTGCGTGCCTGCCAACCTTGGTGTGTCTCCGTACAATGCCAGACAGATCGCGTCCAGAATCGTGCTCTTCCCCGCCCCGGTCTTTCCCGTGATGAGGAACACATCGCAGTCAGACAATGGTTTGCTGTCAAAATCAATCACAGCGTCCTCGATGGACGCGATGTTGTGAATCGTAAGTTTACGTATTTTCATAAGTCAGTCTAAATTAGTTACTTCTGTCATCCTTAACTTCTTTCTCTGCCTCGCAGAACAGGGCTGCAAGGTCATCCGTGAACGTTACGCCCATGTCCTCAGCGTACAGACGCGCGACCTCAAGCGGTTCCATGGCCCGGAACTCCGACACGGAAAGGGCTCTCCGGTCAGACTTTCCAGTGGTGGAGCGACGCGCGTTTATCGTGCAGAAAAGTCCCTGGCCACCACTCAGAATATTCCTAGCCTCGACCACCGCGTCAGGAGGAAGGCTGTCCTCTACCTCAACATTCAGCCTGATGTAGGCCGGATTATCCTTCGGAAAATCTTTCAGCAGTTCCTTCACCTTATCCCACCTGTCGAAGCCGGACACGGGAATATTCACCAACGGATGCGGATTGCCCACAGGCACCTCCCGCACCTGCGGAGTCTCTCCGTGCGACCCGACTTCCACCACCGAGACACTATGCTGGTAAGCCTCGTCGAAACTTACCGGCAACGGTGTGCCGCAGTAGCGCACCCTTCCCCGGGAACCCGCGATGGTCTGCGGCTTATGAATATGTCCGAGCGCGATGTAGTCATACCCTTCGCCAAACTCCTCCAATCCGACAGAATCGATACCTCCCACAGATAATTCCCGAATATCCTTTAATTCCCGAATATCCTCGTGTCCCGTGAAGTTGCTTCCGTCCACGGTCGTGTGGGCGGAGATGACGACCGGAAGGCTGCCCGTGTTCCTTTCCGCCACCTTGTCCAACAGACTCTGGCAGAACCCTTCCGGGACACTCCTCTCGTTCACATACGGGATGGCGATGACAAAGCCTTTTCCAGACACCTCAACGATCAGTTTATCAAGATCATTCTTATCCACGGAACCTATCATATTCACTTTCTGGGTCTCCCATAATATTCGTGAGACCTCATGCTTCGATGCGCTGTCGTGATTGCCCGCAGTGATGACGATCTCCATCTCCGGGCATGCATCGTGCATCCTCATCACCGCCTCCGTGAACATCTTCTGCACAGCCGCTGACGGCTGTCCCGTGTGGTAAACATCCCCGCTGACCACCAATGCGTCAGGTTTCTCTGTCTTGACAATCTCCTCGATCTGACTGAGCATTGACTTCTGCTCCCGACTCCTGTCGTACCCATACAGAATATGTCCCAAATGCCAGTCACTAGTGTGTATAATCCTCATAAGCAAGTTATTGAATAATCATTAAACAAAACCGAGCCAAACGCTCTTCTCAATATACGTCCATTCTCTGGTTTTCGCAACCAAAATATTCACATATTTCTTGCCCCCCAAAGCCAGATCTCCCGAAAATGCGCTTCGAGAACCAGATAGACACCAGCCGGCGGGCATCAATTTATCTGACACTAATGAAGGTGAGCAGAATCATTGGTAGGTAGTCTTTCAGGCTGGACTTGAGGGCTTTGCGAACGGAGCGGATGTTGTTGTCAACCTTGTCTTCGGAGATGTTCAGCAATTCCGCTATCTCCTTGTACTTCAACCCTTCCACATTGCTGAGCAGGAACGAACGGCACTTCTCCTCCGGCAATCCGTCCAGGCATTTCTGGAATATGGCGATGATCTCGTCCGTGAACACATCAGACAGGTCATTCTCTTCGACCAACCGGTAATAGACCGGATTCTCCTCCCTGCCGAACGATAGGTCATTCAACTCATTCCGGAACGCTGAAGACTTCATCCTGTCCAGGCAGGCGTTCCGCACAGACCTGAACATATAACCTACAGCATTGTCAAAGGCCACTCTGTCACGGGACATCCACAGACGGACAAAGCAGTCTGCCACAATGTCTTTAGCAGTCTCCGAATCCTTCAGGAAATAACAGGCGAACTCCTCGAAGATCTTCTGGTTACTCTTGTAAAGGTCTTCGAACAGGGTCATCGTCTGTCTGTCCACGGTCTGCATACGGACACAAACTTACACAAAAATCAGCGATTATCAGAAGATGTTCCGCTTTTTGTTTAAATAAAGAACATTTCAAAGAAATCAAAACAGCCTCTAAGCCTTGGCAGAAAAAGCAGGTCACTTTCAGATGAAATGCGGCGGAATATTCATAATAATCCAGAAAAAACGGTCGAACAGGAATATTCCTGAAAAAACTCAATATATTTTACGGAAACGCCCGGCTCAATCGTAATATTGTCAGAGGTCGGAATGAATAAGCCCGATACAGACCACATAGGAATAACGCAAAATTGAGTCAGAAATATGATAAAAATCGATGACACATTGCTTTACAGGTTCGTCGCAAGGGAGACGGACGAGCAGGAGAACGCCGCTGTCAACAAATGGGCGGAGAACAAGGATAACTATGATCATCTGAGCAAGATCTACAAGGTGTATATGCTCTCGCGCTTTGCCCTGAACAGCAAGACAGCAGAAAGCATCCGCGAGGAAAGAGCCGTCAAGGAGCGCCAGGAAATGAGAAGGAGAATATTCCTGCGCACTGTTGGCGGAGTGGCCGCCGCGGTGCTGCTTGGCGTGTTCTTCCTGTCCGGAGGCTACCTTATGAAAAGGCACGATGACAGGATGATCGCCAAGGCCGAGAACATCGTCTCCGTACCTGCCGGGAACAAGATGGAAATCACACTGTCTGACGGAACAAAAGTGTTGCTTAGTCCCTGCTCCGAACTCCGTTATCCTGTGATATTCAAAGGCAAGGAGAGGAAAGTCAGCCTTTCCGGAAAGGCTTATTTCAGTGTCACGCACGATGAGAGACAGCCGTTTGTCGTGAGCACGTTCGCCTCCGATGTGGTCGTGTTGGGTACCAAGTTCAACGTCAAGGCCGACGAAGAAAGACAGGCATTCAGCGTTGCACTGGTAGAAGGGTCTGTCAAGGTTTGCGGCCACGGGGAAAACTCCAAGGAAACGCTGATGCGTCCCGGTGAGACGGTTGTGCTGAAAGATGGAACGCTCGCCTTCAGCGAGACCAACGTGACCTCGGAGACTTGCTGGACACAAGGCATTCTGAACCTCAACGGAATGGACTTCGAGGAGCTTATGAGGGAAATGGAGAAAGTCTATGATGTCAGGATCAGGCTGGAGTGCGGGAATATTCCTGTCCTGCGCTACAGCACCGGTGAGCTGAGGGTCAGCGACGGCATCGACACCGCCCTGCGGCACCTTCAGAACTTCGCTGACTTCACATACACCAAGGACTACAAGACAGGAGTCATCACTATCAGGTAATTTACCTTCAGACAATTAAGGGATCAAGCAACGGACGGTCAGGCACTGCCCATTCTGTTTTCAACCGCTTATATTAAAACATTTTAACCCATCAAAATATTCTATTTTATGTATCAAAACAGCATTCTGCAAAAGGTTTGCGGCATCGCCTGTTCTTTGATTCTCATCATCACCTCACCGGTCAGCGTGAATGCCAGGCCGCAGGAAGAGGACATCCGGATCAACCTTGAGTTGAAGGACGCCACCCTTCAGAAGGTGATGGACGAGATCAAAGGACAGTCTCCGTACCTGTTCTTCACAAG
>DCMG01000090.1:7144-18548 GCA_002321335.1 Bacteroidales bacterium UBA1628
ATCGACTACAAGATCAACGGGCACTACATCTACCTCTCCAACAAGCCGAAGGCGAAGCCTCGGACGCTCACAGGGACGGTGACAGACCAGAACGGTCAGCCGGTCCCCGGTGTCTCGGTGTTCGTGCAGGGGACGACCACGGGCACAACCACCGACATTGACGGAAACTTCTCGCTGCCGGTCCCGGCGGAACAACTGGGCGGCAGGCTGGAGTTCAACAGCCTCGGCTACCAGACGGTCACGCTCGCGATCGATGACAGGAGCATGTTCAATGTCACCCTGAACGAGGAGGCCGTCTCGCTTGAGGGCACTGTCGTCACCGCGCTCGGCATCAGGCGCGACCAGAAAGCCCTGAGCTACAACGTTCAGGAGGTCAAGTCCGACCTGATCAACACGGTCAAGGACGCCAACTTCATCAACTCCCTCAGCGGAAAGGTCGCCGGAGTCAACATCAACTCCTCGTCCTCAGGTGTCGGCGGTGCGTCCAAGGTCGTGCTCAGAGGCAACAAGTCCATCAGTCAGTCGTCCAACGCCCTGTACGTCATCGACGGCATCCCGATGTACAATTTCGGGGGCGGTGGCGGGACCGAGTTCGACTCCAAGGGAGAGTCCGAGTCCATCGCCGACATAAACCCGGAGGACATCGAGAGCATCTCCGTCCTGACCGGGGCCGCCGCTGCCGCGCTTTACGGCTCCGAGGCCGCCAACGGTGCCGTGATGATCACCACGAAGAAAGGGCAGTCGGGCAACGTGAAGGCCAGTTTCTCTTCCAACACCGAGTTCCTCTCCCCGTTCCGTCTTCCAGAGTTCCAGAACTCCTACGGCACGGGACTGAACGGTAAGACAGGCAACAGCGGCACCTATAGCTGGGGGCCGTATATTCCTGAATCAGCCCGCTACAATTACTCGCCTGAGGACTATTTCGAGACAGGAAGCACCTACACCAACGCGTTCTCGGTCAGCGGAGGAACGGACAAGAACCAGACCTACTTCTCCGCTGCGGCGGTCAACTCCGACGGCATCATCCCGAACAACAGGTACGACCGCTACAACTTCACCTTCCGCAACACAAGCTATTTCCTCAAGGACAGGCTGAAGATCGACGCAAGCGCGAGCTACATCATCCAGAAGGACCAGAACATGACCAACCAGGGAGTATATTCAAACCCTCTCGTGCCGGTTTACCTCTTTCCGAGGGGCGACAACTTCGATGTGTACCGCAACTTTGAGAGGTACAACGCCGGGACGAAGCTGATGGAGCAGTTCTGGAGCACCGACCTTGAGGGCGACCTCAGGATGCAGAACCCTTACTGGATCAACTACCGCAACCTGCGGAACAACGACAAGAAGCGCTATATGATGTCATTCTCCGCCAGTTTCGACATTCTGGAATGGCTGAACGTGGCGGGGCGCGTGCGCATAGACAACGCTGACAACCTGTTCACCCAAAAGCTCTACGCTTCATCGAACGCGACTCTTACTGAAGGCGGGGTCAACGGACACTACACCGAGGCGCGCGCCTACGACAAGCAGACCTACGCCGACGTAATGATGAACGTCAACAAGACGCTCGGCAAGGACTGGAGCATCGTCGCCAACCTCGGAGCGTCCTACAACAACATCGGCACCGACGAGCTGCGCTACGGCGGGCCGATCCAGGACAACGGCCTTGCCAACGTGTTCAATGTCTTCGACCTCGATGACACCAAGAAACGGGCATCAAAGAGCGGATGGAACGATGAGACGCAGTCCATCTTCGGCAGCGTTGAGATCGGGTGGAAAAAGATGCTCTACCTCACCGCCACCGGGCGCAATGACTGGGCTTCACAGCTCGCGGGATCCTCGACGAAGTCCTTCTTCTACCCGTCAGTCGGACTCTCGTGGGTACCTACGTCTGTCTGGGAGACGGGCGCGCTCAGCTACCTCAAGCTTCGTGGCTCAATAGCCTCTGTCGGAATGCCTTTTCCAAGGTTTCTGACAATCCCGACCTATGAATATGACGCCACGAACAGGATCTGGAAGGACAAGACGCACTACCCAATCGGAGATCTGAAACCAGAAAGGACACTCACCTACGAGGTCGGAATAGAGGCCAGACTCTGGCAGGATCTCAGCGTGAATGTCTCCTGGTACCTCGCTGACACCTACAACCAGACCTTCGACCCGTCACTCCCGCCGTCCTCTTCCTACACGACCATCTACCTTCAGACAGGCAGCGTAAGGAACACCGGAATCGAGGTCAGCGTCGGCTACAACCACACCTGGGGCGGCTTCACTTGGGACAGCGGCTTCACTTTCAGCAGGAACAGGAACGAGATCCGCGACCTCGCCGACGGGGCTGTCAATCCGGTCACCGGAGACCCTCTTGACCTTGAGAAACTGGAGATAAAGGCTCTCGGAAAGGCCAAGTACATCCTCCGCAAGGGAGGCACGCTCGGGGACCTTTACACCACGTCGGACCTTAAGCGGAACAACTACGGCTACATCGAACTTGACGACAACGGAGAGGTAAGCCTCGCTGACAACGGAGAGGAACTGTTCCTCGGAAGCGTGTTCCCTGAATATAACCTCGCGTGGCGCAATGACTTCACCTGGAAGGGGCTGCACCTCGGCCTTCTCGTCAGCGGACGCATTGGAGGTGTCTGCTACTCCGCCACCCAGGCCAACCTTGACCTCTATGGAGTGTCGAAGGCAAGCGCTGACGCAAGGGACGCGGGAGGAGTCCTCGTCAACGGAAGACAGATGGTCTCTGCCCAGAAATGGTACCAGAAGATCGGCTCGCAGAGCGGTCTTCCGCAGTACTACACCTACGATGCCACCAACTTCCGGCTCCAGGAGCTCTCACTGGGCTACACCATGCCGCGCAAATGGTTCAAGGACAAGGCAGCACTCACCCTGTCACTCGTGGGGCACAACCTCTGGATGATCTGGTGCAAGGCACCGTTCGACCCTGAGTCCGTCGCCTCCACCGGCAACAACTACCAGGGCATAGACTACTTTATGATGCCGTCGCTCCGAAGCCTCGGACTCAATGTCAAACTTGACTTCTAAAATGACGGAGGAATATTTTATGAAACACAACATTATGAATATCAAGTTTCTCCATTCAACAAAGAGCACGCTTCGCGGAACGGGGCCATTCAGTGCCGTCTGCCTGTGTCTCGCCCTGACTATAGGCTCATGCACGGACCGCTTCGAGAAGCTCAACACCAACCCGAACCAAGTCACCTCCGGGCAGATGGAGGCGAAGAACTACCGCACTGGGACAAAGGTCCTCGCGCTCCAGAGTCTCGTCGTCCCGGTCGAGGAACACCAGTACCAGTTCATCGAGAGCCTCTCCGGAGGGCCGTTCGGTGGCTACATCGGGAGCACCGTGGACACTTGGCAGGCTCGCTTCGAGACCTTCAATCCGTCAGTGGACTGGCGCAAGACCACATTCTCGGACATCATCACCGAACTCTATGCCCCGTACAGGGGGATAATAGGCGGAACGGAGGACGAGGTCGCGAGGGCGTTCGCGTCTCTCTACAGGGTCGCCGTGATGCAGCGGCTCACCGACAACTACGGCCCGATCCCGTACAGCGACATCCTCCGCACGGAGAAGATCACCGTGAAATACGACCCTCAGGAGACCGTTTACAACGAGCTCTTCGAGGAACTTGACGGAGCCATCGAGGCCTTCGCCGACAACACCTCCCTCCCGGCATCCGGATGGAGCACCTACGACAGGGTGTATTCAGGCAACATCGCCCAGTGGCTGAAATACGCCAACTCCCTGAAACTCAGGATGGCGATGCGCGTCAGCTACAAGGCTCCGGAACTCGCCAGACAAAAGGCAGAGGAGGCGATCACCTCAGGGCTTATCCTAACCAATGAGGACAACGCCTGTATGCATCCGAGCGAGAACCGTATGACGCTCATCTACAACAGCTGGAACGACCACCGCGTCGGGGCCGACATCCTCTGCTATATGACAGGCTACAACGACCCGAGGCTTGAAAGGATGTTCCTGAAGAGCACCGGCTCCAACCCGCAGTTCGTCGGGATCCGCATAGGCTCCACCGTCGCCAAGAAGAGCGAGGCCATAGAGGCATATTCAAACCTCATCGTGGAGTCAGACAGCCCGATCCTCTGGATGAACGCCGCCGAGGTGAGTTTCCTTCTGGCCGAGTACTACCTCCGCATTGCGGGAGACAGAGCCAAGGCCAAGGAATGCTACGAGAACGGAATAAGGCTTTCGTTCGCTGAGAGAGGAGCGTCTGGAGCAGACGCCTACATCACCGACGCCACCAGCACCCCGGCGCAGTACATCGACCCGCTCGGCAAGTACAGCGCCACAGCCAAGACCTCCGAGTGCAGGATCGCGTGGGACGAGAAGGGAGACGAGGAGACCAATCTGGAGCAGATCATCACCCAGAAATGGATCGCCATCTTCCCGCTCGGCAACGAGGCCTGGGCGGAGTACCGCAGGACAGGCTACCCGAAGCTTCTTCCGGCTCCACAGAACCTCGGGCCGGACAACGTTGACCTTGAGCGTCACGCCAGAAGGCTGACCTATCCGGTGGAGGAATACACCGGCAACGGAGCCAATCTTGGCGAGGCGATCTCCGCCCTTGACTCTGAATCCGTCGACGGAAGCGGTGACACTTTCGCTACCCGCGTCTGGTGGGACTGCAAACCGTACAACCTGATAAAATAACAGAAAATGAAGAATATATTGAAAATAACGCTGGCCATCGCCTCTTCCGCGCTGCTTCTCGCGTCCTGCTCCGACTGGACCAAGGTCGAAAGCGTGGGCATCGAAGAGACAATGCCGTGGGAGGCAAGCCCGAAGGAATGGGCTGACTATCAGGCGAGGGTGCGCGCCTACAAGAGCCGCCCGCACAAGCTGGTCTATGTCCGCTTCGCCAATTCCCCACAGGGGGTGCAGAACGAGAGAGGCAGCCTGAGAAGCCTTCCTGACAGCCTCGACATCGTGAGCCTGACCAACGGAGAGAATTTCTCCGAATATGACGCCGAGGACATGGCGAGAATGAAGGCCGTGGACATCAAGGTCATCTGCCAGGTTGACCTTGCTACGGCTCAGAACGCCTCGGCAGCCATCGACAAGGCGGTGGCCACCGTTAAGGAGAACGCCCTTGACGGCTACTCATTCACAGCCACATCCAAGGAAACCGCATCCGAGGCGGTGGGAAGACTGTCCTCCGCGAAATCCGAAAGCCAGATTCTTGTCTTTGAAGGCGATCCGGTTTTCATAGCCTCCGAGGACATCGCGAAGATTGACCTCTTCGTCCTCGCCACCGAGACCATTGAAAATCCGTACGACCTTCGGAACGTGATGGACGATGCCCTTGAGCAAGGAGTCCCGAAAGAGAGAATCCTTCTGTCCGCTTCACAGAACGGAGTGTTCTATGATTCAGAGAATATGGAGATCCCCGTTCTTGAGGCGATGGCGGACAATGTCGTGGAATTCGGTCCGATGGCCGGGCTCGCGCTCTACGACATCGAATCCGACTATTATCACTATGACCGGAACTGGTCAAACCTGCGTTCGGCCATTCACCGACTGAACCCTTAAAACGAATGATTACAATGAGAATAACAAAATCAATGGCCATTACCGCCGCACTCGCAGCCATCTCGTCCTGCGACAGGTTCGATCCTGTGGACCGGGTGTTCGACAACTGCGCCTACCTTGACGTGAGCGCGACCAGCCAGACCCAGGCCGCCACCTTCGGCAACCGGCTGGGCAGTCTTGAAAAACAGCTAAGCGTCACCCTCGCCTACCCTGCGGACAAGGACGTGAAAGCCACAGTCTCCGTGGACGCGTCACTCGTTGACACCTACAACCACCGCTTCGGCACCGACTACCAGCTTCTGCCGGACAACTACCTTGACTTCGCCGGAGCCACCGTCACCATAGAAGCCGGGAAGGTCGCATCCGAGAAGGTCACGATAGGCCTGAAGAACCTGATGGGACAGGGAGAGGAACAGACCGGTGCTATGGAGATCGACAAGACCTGGCTCCTGCCGGTGAAGGTCACCTCCGATGACATCCGCACTCTGGACGGCTCGTCCGTGGCCTACTACCTCGTCAAACGCTCGTCGGCCATCACGGTCGCCGCTCAGCTCACCGACAACTGGATCGAGTTCCCGCTGATGGACACCCCCGGAGCAGTGGCCGACGCCTACAACGGACTCACCGCCCTCACCTACGAGGCTCTGGTCAACATCGACCGCTTCGACCTCAAGAATGGCACCGAGGACTGCAACATCTCCACGGTTATGGGAGTCGAGCAGTATCTCTTGCTGCGAATAGGGGACGCGAACTTCGAGCGCCAGTGCCTCCAGTTCGACGGCAGCGGCAACGGCTCGCAGTTCGGCAAGCTTCCGTCTAAGAGCGACCCGGCCAAGAAACTCTATTCAGGCAGCTGGTACCACGTCGCCTGCACCTACGACCAGAACTCCAGAACCGCGCGCATCTACCTCAACGGCAAGATGATCGACGAGGTGAAGGATGCCGGTGTCGCCGGCCCGACCGCAGACAACAGCATCACACTCGCGATGCGGGCCCTCGGAATGCCTGAAGCCTACCAGTTCTTCATCGGCAAGTCCTACAACGACCATCGCCCGCTCCAAGGCAAGATAGCCGAGGCCAGAGTATGGCGCACAGCGAGGACCCAGGAAGAGATCTGGAAGAATATGTACCGCATCGAGAACCCGAAGGAGCAGAAAGATCTCATAGGCTACTGGAAGTTCGACGATGGTGAGGGCAACACCGTCAAGGACTACTCCTGGGTCGGCAACCACGGCAAGGCTGTGGCGGACATCATCTGGCCGGACGGAATCGAGATCCAGGAAATAAACAAAGAGGAGGAATAAAGGATGAAAAAGAATATATTCATAATTATGGCAGCGGCTTTTCTCACCGCAGGATGCCAGGATCAGGAGATCCAGTACTATCCTTCCGCACTTCAGGACCTCTCCGACAAGCCGGCGGCAATCACACTTCACGCGGAGCGGTCAGCGGACAATGTCGTGAAGGTGGTGCTTAGAAAAGGCGATGGTTTCACGACCTGCGGTCTCTATGCTGACGCGACACATCCCGCCACCGAGGAACAGATTGTCCAGATAAACATAGGAGACGAGGAAACGGTCGCCGCCTACAGCAAAAAGACAGGCGTGGAGTACAAGTTGCTTCCGGAGCCGTTCTACAAGTTCTTCGAGAGCCAGGCACTTGACTTGCACGAAGGTTCGACCTCAACAGCGGTAACCCGGCTCAGGCTATTCGCCGCCAATCCTTTGGACAATGTACTGGAGGCCGGAAGGTATCTGCTTCCATTGTCGGTGTCGTCCTTATGGAACGACTCTTCCGCCGGAAACCTTTACATTGATGTGACTGTGCGGGAAGCCTACCGCGACCCTGACGGCTATGAGCTTTATAAAGGCGAGGATATGTTCACGGTGTTCTACCTGAACACGGCCGTGTTCGACCCAAGGCTTGCGAATGATTTCATTCTTGAGAATATGCGGGACAAAAACTATCACCGAGGACTTGGGAATATCGTGAACCTGCGTCAGGCCTCCCTCTACTATGACAGTAAGCTGGGAAAGGTCTCGATGAAGTTGAACAACGACCTACGCTACGTCCTTGAACATTTCACCGAGCGCGTACTCCCCGTTCAGGAGAGCGGCCGCAAGGTTTGCGTCTGCATCGATGGCGGTGCGCAGGGGATAGGTTTCTGCAACCTGACCGATGAGCAGATCGGGGATTTCGCGAAGTCTGTGAAGAAGATTGTGGAGCATTACGGCCTTGATGGCGTCAACCTCTGGGATCGCAACGCCAACTATGCGGTGGCCGAGGAGAAAGGATTCCCGAAAGTGAACACGACTTCCTACCCGAAGCTCATAAAGGCGCTGCGCGAGGCTCTCGGCCAGAACAAGCTACTCACTGTCACCGACCACGAGGAGCCTACCGAATATTTCTGGGACACCCAAGCCACCGGCGGGATCAAGGTCGGTGAGCTCATCGACTACGCCTGGTCCGGCTACTGCGGCAGCGACGAACCGGTTCAGATCGTGGACCCGTGGCATCAGGAACTGGCCTACGTCTCCAAGCTACACCCGCGCAAACCGTTCGCCGGGCTGAACCCAAGGCGATACGGAATAACCAACGTGACCTGCTACAGAAAACAGGATGAGTCGCTGTTCTCTCTTGAGCAGTACGACAAGAGCGTGCTTACTGACAGCAATATATTTGTATTCTATGATGTCAGGTCAATCCTTCAGGATGCGTATGAGGGTGCCAACATTATTGACAGTTTCATTGAGGCTTGGCACAATAACTACGATCTTCTCTTAAACTCAAAAAGGTTGACTAATTTTGACTTTACCCCGTCTCATCCCACAAACTATAACAAGTGGGGTAAAGACTGGTAGTTTATCTTATGTATATCATTAACACATTCAATATTAACATGTCTCAGATAGGAGCGGTATTTATCAGAGACACTTTCTCAAAAGAATTATCATGAAAGTTTTCAAAAAATTTCTGCCTTCGATTTTGATATCCGCACTTGTCTTTGCAGGATGTCAGGAATACGATGACACCGAGATAACCAGCAGGGTTGACAACCTCGAATCACAGGTCGCGGAGCTGAAAGCTCTCGTTGAGAAGTTGAACAGCAACCTGACCTCTTTGGTCACGGCAGTGGACGCTCTGAACAACCAGGACGAGATCGTCTCTGTCGAGAAACTACCCGCCGGCAACGGCTACACTATCACATTCAGGAAATCCGGCACAATCACCGTTTACAATGGAGAGAAAGGTCTGGACGGAAAGAATGGTACAGATGGAACAGATGGCAAATCCCCTGTCATCAGCATCCGGCAGGACACTGACGGCAAGTACTACTGGACACTTGACGGCGAATGGCTTCTGGTCAACAACCAGAAAGTCCCGGCGACCGCTGAGGTGACGGTTCCAAAGATCAAGGTGGAAGACGGCAAGTTCCTGTTCTCCACCAACGGAACCGACTGGACAGTCATAGGTGATGCCGGCACTTCCGGAATCGGTCTCATAAAGAACGTTCGTGAGGACAATGAGAACAACACCGTCATCATCGAACTCTCTGACAGGGAAATTGTGATTCCGAAAGGACAAAGTTTCGCGCTCGTGATCAAGACCGACGAGATCGGAATCAAGGCCGGAGAGACCGTCAGCGTGGACTATTCCCTCGTCGCGGCGGAGAACGCCATCGTGAAAGTCCTTCCGGAGAATGGCTACACAGTCACTGTCAATCCTGCATCCGGCACTCAAGGCACACTTGGAATCACAGCACCTTCACCAGTCGTCAACGCTTCCATCCTCGTGGTGGCTGTAAACGGCAACGGTGTGATGTCCGGGAAGATTCTGACTGTCAGCGAAGGTAAACTCGAAGTGAAGGCTGACGCGACTCCTGTCTCTGCGGACGGAGGATCCGTGACAGTTCAGATCACAACGAACCTTGACTACGAAGTCGTTATCCCGGAGACTGCGAAGTCGTGGGTGACCCTTGTGCAGACAAAAGCCTTGCGCACGGACAAGGTTACATTTTCTGTCGCTCCCAACACGGAGGCAAGCCAGAGGGCCGCAGAGATCGAAGTACGTGTGGATGGCGCTAAGGTTCAGACATTCAACATTGTACAACAGGCTAAAACGGTTGTACCTGAAACTTGGAACAAAGCAAATTTATCATCATTCTATCCTACAGATGATTTTAACTATGCATCTGCACAACCGGAGGATAGAACATCCTCCGATAATTGGCAAGGTACTCAGATTTTGCTCTATAATCCATCCAAATTCTACACAAAAGAACCTCGCGCTATAATAGGACTTAGTGGAGCCCCTGATGCTTTAGGTAAATTAATATCACCTTTGCTTTCTGGTGAATGTACTACTCTAAAGATTGAATATGGATATCACTTTATGGCTACTATGTTGCCGTCAGGCATTTCTTTTAATGTAAAAATCACAGATCAATCCTCATCAAGCATACTAATGGATAAAAATGTGATTTTTGACAGGAGTGATGACACTGCTTTCAAAAATGCACGGAATCAAGTCCAATCTGTAATGTTTGAAAACCTATCCATATCAGGAAACTTTACAATATCAATAACCAACAATGGTCCTTCTGGGAGCGGTAATAAAATCAGGGACGTTGTTGATATTCTTAATATTTATTGGAAGTAATAACACTAAAAAAGTTTGTTATGTTAAAACATTTTCATTTTCTCGCTATTTCAGCGATGATTTGCAGTGCAGTATCGTGCAACCAAATCGAACCTCTTCAGGCGACATCGGAACAAGTTGAAGAGACACAAGTGACAACAAGGGCTTATGACGATAAGTCCCCGACCATCGCCGTGTATGTAGAAACGAATGATGTCAATCCCCTCAACGCAGGTGACTACAAGATGTCAGACGGTTCAACATTCATCGACATCGTAGAATTGTTCGCTTCCAACATCCATAAGGATGGCAACGGTGACCCGACCCTGTACCTCAATGACAAGCTCACCAACGTCCTTGAGAATGGAGGCGCGGCCACTTACGTAGCACCTCTTCAGGAAAAGGGTATCAAGGTCCTCCTCACAGTCCTTGGTGACTGGCAGGGAATAGGTGTGGCGAATATGACCGACGCTCAAAGCACAAAGTTCGCCACCATCCTTGCCTATGCTGTCAACAAGTACGGTCTTGACGGAATTGGTTTTGACGATGAGTACGCCAGCTACAGCGGTTCGCTCGTGTCAAACTCTTATGCCCAGATCATCAAAAAACTTCACGCCCTGATGCCGTCTGACAAACTCATCACCGTTTTCGATTGGGGTAACACAGATCAGATTGATGCCGAAGCCTCAGCCTGCATTGACTATGCTTATCACGGATATTTCGGAAGCTACAACACTTCAAGTGACATTACCGGAATGACTACAGCCAAGTGGTCTCCATTATCTCTCAATCTTGGAAACTACAATTCAACATCAAGCGTACAAAGTTATGCCAGCAGGGCTCTTGAGAATGGTTATAGTATTCTAATGTGCTTCAATCTAAGGACAAGGAATGACCGTGATCCTCTCTCTGTCTTCCAAGCAATATCAAATGGTGTTTATGACGGAGACGAGATCTCTTGCTCAAATGGTAACAGAGCCAGAACCGCTGGTTCCGTAGCATCTGGTTATACCATCACATATGAGATGGCCCAGTAACTTGAAGCAAGCTTAAATAAAGGGATAGGGCAGCAACCGCTCCTTGCCCTATTCCTATCAATCCATCTCAAGGGAAGATATGACCCTTTCATATTCCATCCCCTCCCACACATCACCACGGCACAATGCACCCATTGCCCGTGGTGATTTT
>DCMG01000090.1:18645-19846 GCA_002321335.1 Bacteroidales bacterium UBA1628
CCAAAACGCTCCTCCAGAGGAACAAACGCCACTCTGCGGCATCATTTTAAGCCAAAATCGTCTCCCTTCAACCCCTTGGTGGCAGGCAAGTGCTGGTGCAAAGTGATGATTTTAATGTAGTCAGTTCCTCAATTGGAATCTTCCCGCATAGGCTTATCTATCCCAATGTTTGAAACAAGCAATATTACTTCAACACTCGTCCATAATCTCTCTATAGTAAATGCTGGTCATTCAATGTCAAGGAGTGGCAGACAACACATTGATTATTGGATAGTTAACACTTTACCTTAAGCATCAAACCGCCAAAGATAAGCAATTAAAATATTCATTAACAACGATTTACAAATCACACCCAATAAGTCATATCTGCTTGTGCGGGACATTGAGCCTCTTCATCGACTTCGGGTAAGGGAACAGGCTAAATGTTGAGAGATTGAACGACAATTTTGCAGCGAAGAGCCGTCGAACACCTCCACTTGTCGGTTTTGAACGACATTATAGTCAAAGAATGTCGTCCTAACCCTCCGTCACAGGAATGTCAGCCCGTCTCTTAGAAGCTGAATATCACCCGAATAGTTCTGAATGACTTCCAAGACGAACCAACTTGATGGTTTGTTCCGCCTCATCAACCCATATCAGCAGGAAATCGCTCTCTATATGACATTCAAACGCTCCTTTGTAGTTACCTGTCAAAGGGTGTGGTTTGTATTACTCTGGCACTTTTCCTGTCTCAAAAAGATGAGAAAGCACACTTTGTAATGCCAACAGTTTCTTCTTATTGTTAGAATACTTCTTGTAGTCTTTCTTGAACTGAGTTGTTTGGACAAATTTCCACATACTACAGTGACGCTACATATTTCTTGAACGCCTCGAAGTCAAACTCATCGAGATTTTTGCTCCCCACAAGTGATGGCTGACCAGGATTTTGGCCAGCCACCAACTATTATAAGCTTGTGATTATCCTAATTCAAGAACGAGGCGTGAATTCGCAGACTTACCGTACCAGGTGGATAACAGATTATAAGTTTAATTCAAGCCCCTTATCCTTGCGAAAGTGACTTTATCCGTTCAAGTGACAGGCCTGCGACTTGTGCTATCTGTTCGACAGGCATGCCTAGCGCAAGCAATGACTTCGCTACATCTATCATGGCGGCATCGCGCCCTTCGGCTCTGCCCTCGGCTCTGCCCTCGGCTTTTCCTT
>DCMG01000020.1:0-28987 GCA_002321335.1 Bacteroidales bacterium UBA1628
CCACCCTTTACGGCCTTTGCGAACATCTCTCTGGTGTTGACCAGGCCAAGATCTTTGTATGATACCATAATTCTATGAATTTAGAAATTAATTATCTGTTTTTTCCGGCATTGGTTCTCTTCAAATGCCGTGCAAATTTACGTTTAATTTTATAAAAATTTATAATTTTGTCATATTAATCGTTTAATGATTACTGCTATGAACATCGGTGATGATTTCAAGATAATTACTGACAAAACGGCTGACGGTGTCAGACACATAACGGCGGTTCCGAGTGCCTTGGTGTGCTCGGCACAGATTGACTTTGACCTTGTTGACGGAAAGATCCACAACCTTCACTACATCAAAGGCTGTGACGGAAACCTTCAGGCCATCGGGAGGCTTCTGGAAGGCATGGACGCCGGCAAAGCTGTCGAGATTCTGTCTGGGGTCAACTGCCACGGCCGCGGCACCTCCTGCTCCGACCAACTGGCCAGGATACTGCGGAGTATTACTGGATAGATGTCGCTTCGACAAGCTCAGCGACCAAATAAAAACGAGACGTAACGACGACGGATGACTCCGTGACGGCCGACCTCGATGATGAACGGCATGGAGGAGAGGTCGAAAGTGTCGAGAATAACCTTGGCGAGATCCGGGTTGGAGACCATAATCTCATCGACATTCACGTCCAAGGTCCTGAGGCCAAGAGAATCAGCGGCGGCGAGTTCGGCCTTGCAGACCTGGCAGCCCTCGGTGTGGAATACTATATAGCCTCCTTTTCTGCGCATGCGGTCCCAGTCCTTAGTCCAACCACGAAGGGAAGAGACGTTGACAACGCCGGACATAAGTTCCTTGGCTTCGGGCAATTTCGAACCGACAGGCGTGCGGGAAAGCAGGTCTTTCATCATGCGGGCAAGACCCACGACCTTGATGGTGTCGTCCTGAGTGTTCCAGATGCCTGGACGTGAGAGGATATATTCATTGATGAAAGGGAGAGTGCCTTCCTTGCTGAGTTCGTCGCGGCGGGAGGTCAGCCAGTAGAGCAGGTCGCCTTCAAGATGCTTGAAGAAAGTGGTGTCTCCCTTGGCCAGAGTTCGGTTCTCCAAAGCCTTGGCCATTGACAGGATTCGGGTGCAGTCCGGGCGCTTCGACAAGTTCAGCGACCAATTCGGACGAACACTTGACAACGAATCAGGCGCATCATCATACGAAGCGAATAACTTGTCCATCAAAGCAGCCGAAGCCTGGCCGCCATATTCATAAGCTGTGTCAGCGAGCACGATGCCAAGCAGCTGGTCCAGGGCGCGTGTGTCCATTCCCCTGCCGATGATGGTCCCGGAACGGTCGAGGAGAAACATCCTCGGAGTCTGAAGCACGCCATACTTCATCTGGTAATCAGACGCGACTTCCGGATCCCAAAGATGGATGACCTTGGTCTTGGCCGCGCGCACCTCGAATTTAGTCTGGCGCCATTCCCGCCAACTGTCAGGATCGGTGCCCGTGTAGATGGCATAGACATCGACAGGCCAATTCCTTGCATTGAGTTTCGCCCGCAGAAGGACAGTCTCCAGCTTGCACTTGGCGCAATCCGTGTCGTAGAAGAGGAGCACCCGGTAGCGGCTCGCATGTCCGCCGACCTCTACCTTCTCACCATCAGGAGTCTCCATGACCACGGACGGCGCCGGCATCCCCAACAGAGACTGCCGGTTGAAGTCGGCATAGACCTTGGCGTTCAAAAGAACCTCATCCCCGCCCATGTCTATCAGGCCGGGAGCGAACCATTTGTCAGTCAGATGGATGGCCACTGCCTCATCTCCCATTACCGGAGACTCAAGATAATGGTCGTAAATCTTCAAGGCGATGTGGCGGCGCAAAAGCGAATCCTTGGCCGAACTGATCAACAAGTCACATTCCTCATTCTTCACCTCGATCCTTTCCGGCTCCAGAGTGCGGAAATATTCCTCCAACCGTTCGTCCAAGGCGGCCAAACGGGAGGAATCGACCTGCCCAGCGCAAAGGAACGACGGCGCCAGCCATAGAAAAAAGCCTATGAATATGCCTGTGAACCTTCTCATTTCACTTCCGGCAGAACAACGCCCTCAGGAATGAATTGCGAGAGATCGCCGTGATGACGCACCACATCACGCACGGCCGAAGAGGAGATGTGTGAATATTCCTGGGCGGTCGGGATTATGATGGTGTCCACTTCCGGAGCCAGATGGCGGTTCGCATCGGCAATCGCCTGCTCATTGTCGAAATCGGTCATATTCCTCACTCCCCTGACAATATGGCGGACTCCGAGCTCACGGCAAATGTCAATCGTAAGTCCCTCGTAGTGAATGATTCTCACTCCATCCATTCCTCGGGTGGCCTGACGGATGATGTCCTCGCGCTGCTCCATAGTGAAGAAGCCACGCTTGTCCTGATTGATTCCCACGGCCACGATTACCTCGTCAAAAATGGCCAAAGCCCGTGTCAGAATATTCAGATGACCTGACGTGAACGGGTCGAACGACCCAGGAAACAATGCTGTGTGATTCATTATTAATTCTTTGAATTTGGTCTCAACCGCATTACAACTGCCAGTCGATAGGAGTCTTGCCCTCACCCACGAGGATCTCGTTCGCCCTGGAGAAATGCCGGCAGCCGAAAAACGCTCCTCTGGCAAGCGGAGACGGATGCGCCGCCTCCAGCACATAGTGACGTGACGTATCGATCAGTTCCTTCTTGCTGCGGGCGTAATTGCCCCACAACAAAAAGACAACGCCATTGCAATTATCTGAAATATAACGGATGACGGCATCGGTGAACTGCTGCCAGCCGATTCCGCTGTGCGACGCAGCCTCACCGGAGCGAACTGTCAGGATAGAGTTCAGAAGCAGCACGCCCTGACGCGCCCACTTCTCAAGGTTCGGACGGCCGCTCATCCTTATTCCCAGATCATCCTCAATCTCCTTGAATATGTTCTTGAGCGACGGCGGAGCCGGCACATTGTCCGGAACCGAGAAACTCAGCCCCATCGCCTGACCGTAGCCGTGATAGGGGTCCTGACCGAGAATCACAACCTTCACCTGATCGACAGGAGTCAGCTCAAAAGCCTTGAATATCTCCGGGCCGGGAGGAAAAATCACCTTTCCCTGAGCCTTCTCACCGTGCAGATAACGCACAAGCGCGGCAAAGTAGGGTTTGTCAAACTCACCTTGCAGCGCCTGCTTCCAACTTTGTTCTATCCTTACGTCCATAACAGATTGTCTAACAATCCCCCGAAAGCACCTGCCATTATTTTGGGCGAGCCGGCGATTTTCCGAGGATCCCTTATCGGCCGCTAAGATAGAAATTAATCTTTGAATATGTACGAAACCACATCGTCAATGTTCTTGACATAGTGGAACGATAACCCTTCGACATAGACTGGCTTGATGTCCTCGACATCCTTGCGATTGTCCTCGGAGATCACGATCTCGGTCACTCCTGCGCGCTTGGCGGCAAGGATCTTCTCCTTGATGCCGCCGACAGGAAGCACACGTCCCCTCAGCGTCATCTCACCGGTCATGGCGATCCCTGGCTTCACGGCCTCGCCACGCAGGGCGGAAACCATAGAGCTGACCATCGTGATACCGGCGGACGGTCCGTCCTTAGGCACGGCCCCTTCAGGAACGTGGACGTGGATGTCTTTTGCGGCGAACTCCTCGGATGTCATTTTGGCAAGTTGAGGGTGAGCCTTGATGTACTGGTAGGCTATCGTGGCCGACTCCTTCATGACATCACCAAGGTTGCCGGTCATCGTCATGACACCCTTGCCGTTGCTGACGGAACTCTCCACGAACAGAATCTCGCCTCCCATCTGCGTCCAGGCAAGACCGGTGACGACACCCGGAGCCTCATTGCCTTTCTGGAGGTCATGGAAGTTGGTCGGCAGTCCAAGATATTCCTTCAGATGTTCCTTCTTGATTACAGCCGGATAACTCTCGCCAAGAGCGATCTTCTTGGCCGTCACACGGGCGATCTTGGCAATCTGCTTCTCAAGGCCACGGACTCCGGACTCGTGGGTATATTCATCAATGATAGTCGCGAGCGCGGCCTTGTCGATGCGGAGTTCCTTCTTGCCTATTCCGTGCTCCTCCAGCTGCTTAGGCACAAGATAGCGCTTTGCGATCTCCATTTTTTCCTCTGCCAGATAGCCGGTGACGTTGATAAGTTCCATCCTGTCGAGCAGGGCGGACTGGATTGTGGAAATGTTGTTGGCGGTGGTGATGAACAGCACGTTGGAAAGGTCGTAGTCGATGTCCAGATAGTTGTCATGGAACTCCACGTTCTGCTCAGGGTCAAGCACTTCCAAAAGCGCCGAAGACGGGTCACCCTTGTAGTCGTTGCCGACCTTGTCAATCTCGTCCAGAACGATGACAGGGTTGGATGTGCCGGCCTTGTCGATTCCGTTCAGGATTCGTCCCGGAAGGGCTCCGACATAGGTCTTCCTGTGTCCTCTCAGCTCAGCCTCATCGTGCATGCCGCCGAGGGCAATCCTGACATATTTCCTGCCCAGAGCCTTGGCGATGGATTTGCCGAGGCTGGTCTTGCCGACACCCGGAGGACCGTACAGGCAAAGGATCGGGGACTTCATGTTGCCTTTCAGCTTGAGGACGGCGAGATATTCAATGATCCTCTCCTTGACAGTGTCAAGGCCATAGTGGTCGCTGTCCAGAACCTTCTGTGCGTGCTTCAGGTCCAGATTGTCCTTCGACATCTCGCCCCACGGCAGGTCAAGCATAAACTCGATGTAGTTGTACTGGATGCTGTAGTCAGGCGAGGAAGGATTGTACTTCTCAAGCTTGGCGAGTTCCTTCTCGAACTGCTTTCCGACAGCCTCCGGCCACTTCTTTGTCTTGGCCTTCGCGCGGAATTTCTCGAACTCCTCCTCTTCGTCCATACCAAGTTCCTCCTGAATGGTACGGAGCTGATTGTTAAGGTAATATTCCCTCTGCTGCTGGTCGATGTCACTCTTCACCTTCTGGTTGATCTCCTGCTTGATTTTCAGAAGCTGGATCTGCGTGTCCAGAACCTGAAGAAGCTTCATGGCCCTGACGGTGATGTCGTCGATTCCGAGCAGCTGGACCTTCTCCATGAAGTTCTCTATCTCGACGGTCGTCGCGATGAAGTTCACAAGGAAAGCATAGTTGTCAATGGACTTGAGCGCCCCCACAGCCTCCTTAGGCGCGAAGGACGAGGACTTTATGATGACGGCTGCCTTCTCCTTGAGGGACTCCGCTATCATCTTGGTGCTGTTGTCGTTCTCCGGAATAATGTCCTCGATATACTTCACCTTCGCGGTGATGTACGGCTCGTACGACAAGACACCGTCCAGACGTATACGCTTGACACCCTGAAGGATGGCGGTGATCGTGCCGTCCGGCATCTCAAGAACCTTCATGACCCGGGCGGCGGTACCATATTCATAAAGATCAGCCTCGGACGGGTCCTCGACGGTTATATCCACCTGCGGAACAGCTCCGATGAAGGAATCGAGCTTCTCGGCCTCCTTGATCAGAGTGATTGATTTCTGCCGCCCTATGGTGACAGGGTAAACCATTCCCGGAAAAAGCACCGCGTTCCTCAGCGCGAGGACAGGCAAAGTGTCAGGAAGGTCACCGGCTTCCACCTTCATCTGTTCATCTCCCTGAACAACAGGGATTATGTTCACTTCCGCGGTCCCGGCCGGGAAGAAAATGTCTTTATTAATGTCTGTGTTCATAATGTTCAGCGTTAAAATGCCATGGACTTCACCCTGTCAAATTGTCAGAAATGCACAAGTCCACGAAGCATTTCCGAATATGGTCAATCACCGTGCCAAAAAAATATGGACAATAATTTATGTATATGATTTTGAATATTAAAAAAATAAGTCTATTTTTGCATCCCCAAAACGAACTTTTGGGGATTATTATGGTAATTCCAATAATTAATTAATAGATTATGACAAAGGCAGAAATCGTAAATGAGGTTGCAAAGTCAACCGGAATCGAGAAAATCGCAGTTCAGTCCGTTATCGAGGCTTTCATGGAGACTGTCAAGGGTTCCATCATCAGGAAAGAGCCTGTTTACCTCCGTGGCTTCGGCAGCTTCATCGTAAAACACAGGGCCAAGAAGGCTGCCAGGAACATCACCAAGAAGACAACTATGACCATCCCTGCTCACGATATCCCGGCCTTCAAGCCAGCAAAGATCTTCGTGAACGCAGTAAAGGAGGAAAAATAAATTTTTAAATTCTTTTTATTATGCCAAGCGGAAAGAAAAGAAAGAGACATAAGATGTCGACGCACAAGCGTAAAAAACGCTTGCGCAAGAACAGACACAAGAAGAAGTAAAGCGCTTCTGTGCCTGCCATTTTAGCAGTCTGCTAGAAGAAAAAGGCTGACCGGAAGTGCCGGACAGCCTTTTTTATTACCATCAATGAATATGTTGGCTGAACGCCATACTATTTTATCACCATTGTTATTTCCTTATGGAGTCAGAAAAATCTGAGAAAGATTTGATTGTCGATGTCACATCGACAGAAGTTCACATCGCGCTGATGGAAAACCATCGGCTGATTGAACTTAACAAAGAGTCCAGCAAAGGGCACAGTTTTTCCGTCGGGGATGTCTACCTGGGGAAAGTGAAGAAGATTCTTCCTGCGCTCAATGCCGCCTTTGTGGACATCGGCGACAAGAAGGAAGCATTCGTTCATTATCTGGATCTGGGGCTCTACTTCACGTCGTTCGACGAGTTCGTACGCAAGAGCAACCCGAACACGGATCTCGGAGAGTTGTATTCAAGCATCCCTGTCGGTCCAGTCCTTGAGAAGGAAGGCCGCATCGAGAATGTGTTGAAGCCGGGTCAGATGATGATAGTGCAGATCGTCAAGGAGCCTATCTCCACGAAAGGGTCACGACTGACCGCGGAAATTTCATTGGCAGGACGCAACATTGTACTGATTCCCTTCGCAGAGAAGGTGAGCATTTCCCAAAAGATTTCCTCCAAGGAAGAAAAGAGAAGGCTTGAGACTCTCGTCAGAAGCATACTTCCCAAGAATTACGGTGCCATCATCCGCACGGCGGCCGAAGGCAAGAACGCCGCGGTTCTCGTCGCCGAATTGAAGTCCCTGATTGAAAAATGGGAGTCTTCATGGAAGAAAGTCGCCAAGTCAAAGAGCATCCAGTTGCTCTTTACCGAGTACAGCAAAACCACCACCATCCTCAGGGATCTCCTGAACGACTCGTTCTCGAACATCCATGTCAACAACGAGACGGTCTATGAGGAGATAAAGAAATATATTTCCTTGATTTCTCCGGATCAGGAAAAAATAGTGAAGCTGTACAACGGAAAGGATCCAATCTTCGATCACTTCGAAGTCACAAGGCAGATCAAAAGCTCGTTCGGCAAGGTGGTGCCGATGAAGCAGGGAGCCTATCTGGTCATCGAGACGACCGAGGCTCTGAACGTTATCGATGTGAACAGCGGAATCCGCGCGAAGACCGACAATCAGGAAGAGAACACCTTCGAGGTCAACAAGATAGCCGCAGAGGAGATTGCCAGGCAACTCAGGCTGAGGGACATGGGAGGTATCGTGATCGTGGATTTCATCGACATGGATTCCGGGGAGCACCGCAATGAGCTTCATAAGTACATGCAAACACTTATGGAGAGTGACAGGGCCAAGCACAACGTGCTGCCTCTCACCAAGTTCGGTCTGATGCAGATTACCAGGCAGAGAATCCGTCCGGTAACCGAGATCAACACCGCGGAAGTCTGCCCTGTGTGCCACGGCACCGGCAAGATTTCCTCAAGCGCGGTCATCGACGAACAGATCGAGCGGAACATCGCCTACTGCGTGGAACACGGAAATACAGACCTCACTCTGAAGGTCAGCCCTATTCTGGGAGCTTACCTTAAACGTGGCGCGGCGGTGCTGTCAGACAAATCCTTCCTCGGGAAATGGAAGAAGAAGTATAAATGCCGGATCAACCTTGTCGAGGTGACCGACTTCACAGTTCTGCAGAATGAACTTTATGATGAGAAAGGGGACAGGCTTTAGTCCCCTTTTTTTCATATTCACTCCGAAAACAATTGAACTCTACTCCACATAAAGGAGCAGTCCTTTGAGGTACTCGCCTTCAGGGTGATAGATGTTGACTGCGTGGTCAGCCGGCTGGTTGAGACGATCAAGAATCCTCACACTGCGGCCGGTCTGGGCGGCGGCAGAGAACACGGCCAAGGCAAAAGCCTCCTTGTCAACAACTTGCGAGCAGCTGAACGTGAACACCAAGCCTCCGGAGGCAACCTTGGAAATCGCGGCGGCGTTCAGACGCTGGTAGGCGCGCAGGGCGTTGTTCAGTGCGCCTCTGTGTTTGGCGAATGCCGGAGGATCGACAATCATCAGGTCATATTTGTCTTCAGGAACATTATGGAGGAAATCAATGGCATCCGTGCAGAAGCCTGCGTGCAGGGATGGCTCGAAACCATTCAGCGACATATTCCTTTCAACCATATCTACGGCCTTGCGGGAACTGTCAACGGAATCAACATGAACGGCGCCGGCGCCGAGGGCGTACACTGAAAAGCCGCCTGTGTAACAGAAAAGGTTCAACACATTGCGCCCCCGGGAATATTTCCCGACAAGGGCTCGGTTCTCCCTTTGGTCAAGGAAGAAACCGGTCTTCTGGCCTTCTGTCCAATTGACAAAGAACTTATGGCCGTTCTCAAGGACAACCTGCTCATTGTCTGAGAAGTTTTCTGAACGATAAAGATAGCCATCGACAAGATCGAGGCCGGCCTTGAACGGGGCTGTTCCGGAACTCTTGTCGTAAACGGCTTTCAAAGTCGGACCGTAAACCGACTTCAAGGCTTCGCAAATCGCACCTTTGGCCCGGAACATGCCTACGGAATGTGCCTGCGTCACGCAGACGCCATCGTAATAGTCTATGATCAGGCCAGGAAGGCCGTCACCCTCTCCGTGGACAAGACGGTAGCAGTTGGTTGCCTCCGCACCAGCAAGACCAGCCGCGACACGTACCCGGAGCGCCCGGGCAATCATATTCTTCCAAAAGTCAGGAGAAAGGACATCCTCACCGGCAAAACTCAGGACACGAACGGCAATCGAACCGACCTGATAATGTCCGTATGCCAAAAACTCGCCACCTTGGGAAAACACACCTACGATGTCACCCTCGGCCGGATTCCCCACGATCTGTGCGATGGCGCCGGAAAATACCCACGGATGGAATCTCAAGAGAGAATCCTCTCTACCTTTCTTTAATATTATCTTTGTCATTTTCAGTGTGTTTTGGAGGGTTTGGAAGCATCTGTTCAGGAGTGAGCGGATTCTTTTCCGAAGCCATCAACTTGTAGTACATTTCGCGGCAGATCCAAGCATCAGTCGCGGCGTATGCCTGCTGAGAATCAGAAAGGACATCCGCCTCCCAGTTTGACAGCTGCTGGGTCTTGGAGATACGCACACCGAGGATAATCGCAGCCATCTTCTTGACACTCTTGTCCTTGATGCCATATTCCCATACCATCTTCTGAAGGTCGACAAAGGCCTTCGGCTCGAAATCGTGATGCTTCTTCAAGCCGCGGACATCATCTGTCACGGCCGCCCCGACTTTGATGATCTCCTTGCTGGCCAGAATCTTGCGTAATGATTTAGGAATGCCGCCCAGCAACTTTACCCTGAACAGGAAAGCCCTTTCCTTGCCGGAAAGCTGCAACAAAGAGACCCCATAGTGAGGCTGGTTTGCCGAAAAACAAGGACGGGACTCCGTGTCGAAACCGATGACCTTCTGCCGCCGGAGGTAACTAACGGCCTTAAGAAACTCAAAGCCCTGATTATCAATAACCTTTATCTTACCCGGGAAGCTCGAAGGCTCCAGTTGTTCTATTTCCTCCGGACTAATGCTGATTTTGTACGACATGGAAAAAATAAGTGTTTGGAGCAATAACCCCGACAGTGTCCGGATACGAAGCCGGAACAAGGCTGTCGACGAAAGGAAGGATGGACACCTTGGAATCCGATGAATCACGCACGGCCATAAACAGCCTTGCGGAAGGATTGGAGATGTTGTGTGTGAAAGCATTCCTCTCCCTCATCTTCTTAAAACAGATTTCTGTGAATGAGAATGTTGTGTCCGAAGAATATATTACAGGAACATCACAGCCTATCCTCTCAAAGAGATCACTTACATCGTCTCCTCCATATTCGGAAAGAATCGGAGAACAGATGATGAGGATCTTGCAGCGGGGAGGGATTTGAAGTGCGGCGAGCGCGCCGTTCACCGTCAGTTCCCGCAAGGATGTCTGTCCGTCTTTTGTGGTTGGCCGGTTCTTATAGGCAGTGTCTGCAAAATTCAGTATCGAGACGACAGTCTCACCAGCAAAATCCGGCAGTCCGTCACTGACCATTCGCGCGTCAATGTTGTCGAAATCATCACAATTCATCATTTCTTCGCTGAGACGCAGACATCCGGACGGGTCTCCAACCAGAACTATAGATCCGGAAGGCTTGCCGTTGATTTCTGCCAATGTCCGCAACTCCGCTATAGAATCAGCCAAGAGGGAATTAACATAGGCTATTGTCCTATAGCCATTTTCGACCCGCCTTGAACAGCCGGAAGCCACAATGACAGCTAGTGCCAAGAATATTACCGCAAAAATTTTCCTCACTGTTATCAATTACTTTCCAGACAGATGTGCCGCCGGAACACTCAAATTTCCAAAATTGTACAATTCAAACTGCAAAGGTAAAAAAATCTTCACTATCTTTGAAGATAGTAGAGTATAATTTGCCTATCGACAGGACACAAACTGATGAAAGCGCTCATCGCCATAGATTCATTCAAGGGATGCCTCAGCTCGGCTCAGGCCGGGAAGGCGGCTCTTGAGGCATTCGATGGAAGCGAAGCGGAAGTCGTTCCTGTTTCCGATGGCGGAGAGGGTTTTTCGACTATTCTGACAGAATGTCTGGGCGGATCATTCAGGACTGTTTCCTGCCACGATCCACTTGGGCGTTCAATCACAGCAAAATACGGTCTTGCCAACAGGACTGCCATCATAGAAACCGCAGCGGCCAGCGGGTTGGGGCTTCTCCGCAAAGAGGAGCTCAATCCTATTCTGGCGACCTCCTACGGCACAGGCGAACTGATCCTTGATGCTCTTGAATATGGCGCGGATGAAATCTGGCTTGGTCTTGGCGGCAGTGCAACGTGTGACGGAGGAACAGGTATCCTTCAGGCGCTGGGGTACAGATTCCATACAGATAGCAAACGCTCATTCATTTCCGGGAATGACACACAATCCATTTCCAAAGACGGTTCGTCAAATCGCGGGAATACTCCAAGAGTCATTCCCAAAGGAGATTCTTCCAAGGTCATCTTAAAACATGTGCAGGAAATAGACGGCTAAAAACGCAGCAAATTATTGGAATCCTGCAGGATAACCGGCTTCTACGATGTTTCCGTGCCATTCTGCGGCCTAGGTGGAGCCGCAAGGATGTTCGCTCCGCAAAAAGGTGCGACCCCCGAGATGGTCGAAGAGCTGGATGACTGGCTCTCAGGGCTTTGTGATGCATATTCCCGATTCTCAGTAAGAGATGTTCTGAATATCCCGGGCTCCGGAGCGGCCGGAGGTATCGGCGGAGCGATTGGCGGAGCGCTCGGCGCTTCAATGGTTCAAGGCATCGGACGGGTTCTGGACATTTCCGGGTTTGACCGCAAACTGGACTCCTGCGACCTTGTCATCACCGGAGAGGGGCGTGCCGACGCACAGACCCTACGTGGCAAGGTTCCTGTCGGAATCCTTGAATATGTCAGGGCGCACACCGTTCCCGGGAAGTGTCCCAAAGTCGTTCTCATCTCAGGACAAGTCTCCGACCGTCAGCGACTTCTGGAGGCTGGCTTCGATGATGTTCTCCAAATCACTCCGGATGGGATGCCCATGTCAGAAGCACTGAATCCTGCAACAGCCTCGGCCAACATCACCAAAGCGATACTGTCCTATCTTCATAGAAGTCATACGGGGGCAAAAGACCGTATTTAGCACCCGTAAGATCTGCCAAAACAGATTTCGGGGGCAAAACAAGGCCTATCGCACCCGTAAGGCCTGCAAAGACAAGCTTCGGGGGCAAAACAGTCTCCTACGCACCCGAGGGACATATTCCTAAAACCTCGTGGATCTTGGGAATCAAAAGCGAAAGAACATATTCATACTCCATGAAGTGGGTGCCGTCGTAGATGGTCCATGTGCCGCCGCCGAAGTATTTTTCCCAGGTTCGGATTGAGACAACGCCGCTGCGGCGGTAATGGTCGCGTGTGCCGAAAAAGGCATGGAAATAGTCATCGCTTCCTTTAAGTGGAGTGTTCTTCAGCGCATCACCGAGGACTTTCCTCCACTTTTTCAAAGTTTTGTAAGTGAAATGAAGTTTCTGCCTGTCACCTGGCTTCGGACGGTAAATCCTGTCAAACAATGCCGTCACACCGGGGATCAGAGTCAGCCAAGCCAATGCCACGAAATACCGAGGGGCGTTCAGGGACGGGGAAACGGACAGATGTGGATATCCTTTAAGGGCAATGGCGTGCGTGGCTCCCATGCTCTCCCCTATCACAAGGTCAGGCCGAACTTCCTCCGCCCAAGCGGACAGTTGATTGTGAGCGGTTTCCGGATCAAAGTCGTAGGTTCTTATCACGACCTCGAAATCTGGGCCAAGATTATCCTTCAGAATGGACGGGATGCGGCTGTCACCGCCCCCGCCCATTCCGTGGACATAAAGTATGACGTGTTTTCTCGATTCTGTCATAACTCAAAAGAGAAACTGTCAAGACAAATCAAAACAGTCTCCGGATTTCGGCTACTTTCCCGTCATCAGATCGCTCATCGCCAGATTGATGAGTATGTAGCCCAAGAAACTGGTCAGGAATATGAACGACCAGTGGGAGCGCTCTACAAGCGCGATGATTATCGCAAGACAGACGATGACAAGAAAGGCAATCCTCTTCGCCACCTCCAGTCTGGAGGCTTTCTTACCACCGCCGAACTTCATCGAGAACATCGGTATCTCACTGACAAGCAGATAGCAAAGAACCAACGTCAGGACCGGGATGAAAACCGGACCCGCACACCAGTGCGCGAGAAAGCAGTCAGGCCTCACGGTCACCAGAGTCGCCAGTGAGCCGCAGACCATGGCGGCCGCCGGAGTCGGGAGTCCGATGAAACTGTCGTGCTGACGTTCGTCCAGATTGAACTTGGCGAGTCTCAAGGCGGAGAACGCCGCAAGCACAAGCGGCAAATATTTCAGAATCAGGATGTCCGTTCCGCTTATCTGGTACAGCATCACGGCAGGCAGCACCCCGAAACTGGCATCATCCGCCAACGAATCCAACTCTTTGCCTATCTCTGAATATGCCTTCAGAAGCCTTGCGGCAAGCCCGTCGCAGAAATCAAAGACGGCGGCGAAAATCATCAGAATGAACGCCAGCTCAAGTCTGCCGTTCAAAGAAGCGATTACCCCCAGAACCCCGCACAGGAGGTTCATAGAGGTAATCGTGTTGGGAATATGCTTAATTATATTCATTTACTTGATACCAAGTTTCTTCTTGAGGTCCTTGGAAAGGGCATCCTTGTGCACAACAACGTCCATGGACTTGGCGCGCACGAAAGAATCGGAGCAGTACCAGATTCCACCGTATTTGCTTGCAGTTCCCCAAGAATTCTTTACCATGAAGTAATTAGTTCCGTTCTGGTCCTTGGCCAAACCGAAGATCTGCATTCCGTGATCGTCTGTGGTGGTCTTGTTGTCAAAGCCTTCCTGACGTGACTCCTGGGTCACCGGAGCTTCCATCGGCAACTCGGCTGCAACTTCTTTCTTCTCACCAGCCTTGCCGACCCAGCGCTCCTGATCTGAGCCTGCGGTGGCTTTCACGTCTTCAAGAAGAACACCGATTCCGTTTCTGGTGAAGCCCTTCTCGCTCACGTCGGTTCCCCATGCAAGAGTGTAGCCCTTGTCAATCGCACTGTAGATCACCTCCATGAACTCGTCAAGAGGAATGTTGTAAGCGGAGTCCCATCTCCAGTTGTCGGAGATCTCGATGATGAACGATGTGTAGAAAGGATGGTGGGTGAACGATGTAAGGGTCACGTAATCAGACGGAACGATTCTCATCTCATCCCTGTAGGAAGCAGGGGTGTAAGTCTTGCCGTTATATTCAAAAGTCTCTGGAGTCTCGCCGAGATAGGTGTCCACAATGGCGTCGAAGCCTTTTTTCCAAGTTGTGGAAAGAGTTCTGTTAGGATTCTTGGCGATCGCCTCGACATAAGCCTTTGTGGTCGCGTCTAGCTCTCCGTGGATCGGAAGCGACTGGAGGCCTGGCATAGCGCTCTGAGGCACAAGACCATAGTCCTCGATGACGTGGAGAACGTCATCAGCCTCGGAACCCGAAGCGAAATTGATGTGGCCGTCCGTGCGGACATATTTCACAGCCCTGTCCTTGTAGGAATGTGAGACAACGAACATTTCGGAAAAGTCCGGATAGAGGGTCGTGTCCTTTATATTATTGATTCTTATGGCCTCTGACTCAAGAAATCCAAGTGTAGAGAAACACCAGCAGGTACCGGAACGGTATTGGTTCTTCACTGATGTGATAGGGTTCTCCTTGATAACAGTAAACTGGTAATCCGCCTCCTGCTGGGCTGGTTTAGGCTGTGCACTTGCGGAAAAAGAGACAAGCGCCACCGCCGCGGCAACAATCATTTTCTTCATATTCTTGACATTAATAGTTTTCTGCCTTGATCTGGAAATAACTTCTTGGATGCTTGCAGACCGGGCAGACCTCCGGTGCCTTCTTGCCGATGACGATATGTCCGCAGTTCGAGCACTCCCAGATCATGTCCTCATCCTTGGAGAACACAACCGCGTCCTGAACGTTCTTCAGCAGTTTCCTGTAGCGTTCCTCATGGGTTTTCTCGATCGCCCCGACCTTCTCGAACAGGAAAGCGATCTCGTCGAACCCTTCCTCCTTGGCCGTCTTGGCGAACCCGGCATACATGTCCGTCCACTCGTAGTTCTCGCCAGCAGCCGCATCCGCAAGGTTCTCCTCCGTGGAAGGCACACCACCGTCATGCAGAAGCTTGAACCAGATCTTGGCATGCTCCTTCTCGTTCTTCGCGGTCTCCTCGAACAGCCTGCCTATCTGCACATAGCCATCCTTCGCTGCCTTCGAGGCATAATACAAATACTTGGTGTGAGCCTGACTCTCCCCCGCAAACGCGGCGCGCAGGTTCTCCTCGGTCTTCGATCCTTTAAGTTCCATATTCTATGAATATTAAATATTTCTTTTCTGTGTTCTTCCCCGAGCCTTAGCAGATCCATCGTGTTTCCAACCGCGACCACACTTTCGTCCTCCGCCCCCATCGACAGCCACATCTCATCACCAGGTCCACGTTTTCCGTCATCCATCATCCCCCCGTCAAGACGCACAGGCTCCAGTCTTGCAAATGTAATAAAAATACCCTGATAAAGAAAGACCAGCATTCCGGCGCGCACGTCATTTCTTGAAGAACTGCCCGGTGTCAAACGAATCCGTGACCTTGACGAAGTCATTGCCGTACGTGTACAGGATTGGAGAGTAACGAAAACGGACAAACAGCCTGACATTATTCAGAGTTCTTGATCTCATAGAAATCCAAGGTTATACCCCTACGATGACATACCTGATTGACTTTGGGTGCAGAAAACCACATCCTGCACCCCAATCATATCTGCTGGTCCTTCTTTCTTTATCTTATAGGCCATTATACAATAGTTGGTCACAAACCTCAACATTGTCAGAGGCGATTCTGCCTCCTGGTACATAGGAGGCGGTTACGAATTTGCCTTAGAGCTGTATGACGACGAGTGTACAAAAGAGATTGGAACATATTTCATAAATACAGGTATTAACTGGAGACACTCAAACCTGAGACTGTTCTGCAAGCCAACGCCTAACATATCAGGCCAAACAAACACCCCTATAATCGGAACCGGATTTGCTTACTATTTCTAAGGGCAATCTAATTCCCGGAAGGTGTGTTGATTTTACAAACATATATTCATAAATTTGCCGGAGTGAAAAAGATAATATTATTAATAGCGTTGCTTTCTGCCTTTTGTTGCGGCCAACATCCGAGGGCAAATGCCGAAGCGGAAGCAGGAGAGGATACTAAAACAAAAATGGAAGCGAAGTCTATCTGCGAGGTACATAGAATGGAAATCGTGTCCGACGATTCTCTGGGGCTGAACATCTACTATCCTGATTTCAACAGGATCGATCTGGTGTGCGGGAAGATGCCGTCCAGTGAGGATTCCACGGTCATATTCTGCTGCGAGGCGGCGTTCACGGGGCAGATTCTGGAGGAGTTCTCGCACGGGAACATTGCTGGCGACCACGTCAGCGGTGGTGAATATTTCAAAGGCTATACCTGCCGAGTCAACACGGGATGCTTCACCTACTGCGATGGGAAATGGGGCTTTTATACAAGCGACCCTACAGGACAAACTGGTTGACATTCTATAAATCAATATAATAGCGGTAATATTCACAATCATCACTATCATTGACAAAATATGAGCATAGCAAGATTCAAGGAGGCACAGGAGCGTTTCGGGGAGTACGAGACAGCGCTGGGGGAGATCAGGCGCGGGCGGAAAGAATCACACTGGATCTGGTACATCTTCCCTCAGTTCAGGTGGCTTGGGAGGAGCTACAATTCTGAATATTACGGGATAGCGTCGTTGAAGGAGGCCAAGGAATATCTCGGTGATCCGGTGCTGAAGAAGCGGCTGTTGGAGATTTCCGAGGCTCTGCTGGAACACAAAGGACAGGATATTCATCGGATTATGGGAGGGATTGACGCCAAGAAGCTGTGCTCCTCGATGACACTGTTCGAGGTTGCCGGAGACGATGATGAGGGTTGCAAGGTATTCGGTGAAGTCCTCGACACTTTCTTTGGCGGAAAGAGGGACGGGCGCACAATCGGGTTGCTCAAAACGCAGGAATAATGG
Organism: Bacteroidales bacterium UBA1628; assembly: GCA_002321335.1. Lineage (GTDB taxonomy): Bacteria > Bacteroidota > Bacteroidia > Bacteroidales > UBA932 > Cryptobacteroides. The sequence continues at coordinate 17,045 of DCMG01000020.1, forward strand.
TTTGTACAGGAAAAAGACAGATGTTGAACCTAGACTCCATAGACCTCAGCGGGACTCAGCGGCGGGCGGTGATGAAGCTCGCGGTTGAGCTGGTCAAGGCGGATGACCGGATCCACTCAAAGGAAGTCGCGGTTCTGGATGAGTTGCAGTCCGTGCTCGGGCTTGACCAGCAGGAACTTGACCTTATCCACTACCTTTCACTGGAGAGCGCTGTGGAATGCATCAAAGATCTGAACGAAGACTCAACAGAGAGAATCATCAATCTCTTCAACGAGATAATGTGCTCCGACAACGACATCGACTTCGAAGAGAATCTGCTTCTGTCCTCAATCTCAATGTCCTGCGACAATGTTTCAAGAGACTGGTGCGGAATCATATCCGCTGACGCACCGGAATCCGAAGTTCCAGAAAGGCAGATCGTCTTTCTTGAGGGCAAAACCTCGGAGGCGGCTCATATAGTTCTTGACGACAAGTACGACAACCTTCTCATCTCAAAGGCTTTCGGTGACATCGGGATAGAATTTTTCTACCTCCCTGACATACTTCAAGAATTTTGTCGCCATCTTGAAGGCGACGACAAATTCGGACTCCTCAAGCGCTCAATGGAATACCTTGTGCCGGCCGGGGACAAAATCAGATCCGGCAATCTCAAGGAATCACTTGCAAGTCTCGACACCAGAACATTCTACCATCTGATCCTTTCCAGGTTCAACATTGCTCCGGACAGGATTCCTTATCCAGCGTTCCTGCTAATAAAAATCAGGAACAGTCAAGTCCTGGATGACAGCGACACGATGCGGCCGACGGTGGATTTCCTCTGCATAGACCTCTCCTCCGAGGTGAAAAAGCGGATCCTGACGTTCGTCTCCCGTTTCGACGAGAAGCGCGACCTGCTCTCCTACAAAGGCTACTACAAGTTCCTGTACGACTACCTCAGCGCTGAGGCGAAATTCACCAACCCCATCAGCATCAACTCAAAAGGCGACTTCACTCTCGAATCAGGCGACACCATCAGATTCAAGTCGGCCCCACAGGCGAAGACCTTCTACTTACTCCTCCTGAGCCGAGGCGACAAAGGAATATCCCAGGCCGACTTCAACAAAGCCGTCTCTTTCCTCAAAGAATTGAACATCAATGACTATCTCACCTCGACCGGAGATTTTGACCTTCCCCGATTCAAGGAAATTCTCGCCGTCAAGGATGACGAATATGCCCGCATGATCCTCGACACAATCGCCATCTACCGCTCATTCTCGACCAAGGACAGCGGAAGGAAGGATTTCCTTGAATATGTCCAAAGCATCCTCCTGCACCGAAGTTCGCTAAAGACGTACATCAACACCGGTTTTGCCTCAGCACGTAAACTTGCAAACCCAGAGCATTATCTGGTCCGTTTCGCTCCCGACACCAAAACCTATTCCGTCTCCGTCAGCCCTTCCCTCTTCACCGTCACCTCGGAAGGTTCTTCATCCATCCCTTTGACCGACTCTCCCCTCTGGAAAACAGCCTTTCTTTCCGCCCATGCCAAAAATCAAAAATAATTTGCTTATTCAAAATAATATAATTGACGCATAACATCCTTAAAACAGTTTCTCGATAAGAGAGCGCAAAGGAAAAGTTTGCTTTGGTCTTGAGGCGGAAAAACAATGCGGATAACAGAAACGAGGGCAACCGGGATCGGTTGTCCTCGTTCTCGTGCGCGGGATGAGAGTCGAACTCACACGTCGCAATTGACACTAGCTCCTGAAACTAGCGCGTCTACCATTTCGCCACCCGCGCCTGAAGTGGATTGCAAATATACTGATAATTTATGAATCTGCAAACAAAATCAAGCGCAGGAAGCCAAAAGGATTGTAAAACTACTTGCTGTACTTTGAGAAAGTCTTGTTTATCAGCGCCGTCTTTCCGGAACAGTTCTCAAGAAGAGCGTTCTTGAGGGATCTGATGTCGGTGACATATGGGTTCATGGAGGCGCAGATGTCGGCTCGCTTTATACCACCGTTCTCAAGTTCCATGAAAATCTGAGGCTTGAACCAATAAGAGAATCCGAAATCAGGGCTGACACCATAACGTGCCTTGTACATCATGTTCTCTACATAGTAGGCCCACATCTCTCCGACCTCACAGCAGCCTGCATGCTCACCTCCGCCGACGCCATAGCAATCACCTGTCGATACGAACGAAGTAAGGATGTACGTGGCATATTTCTTCCAATAATCCGTCCCGACCTTGCTGAAATGACTTGCGTGTGCCATCTCGTGAATGGTGGTGGAGTACAGGCCAGAGTAGTTTCCGTTCTTGTCTTTGGAGCCGATGGTGATGTCCGGAGCGAAAAGCCTCACGATGGACGTGTACTTTCCGATATACTTGCTGACAAGTTTGTTGTCAAGCAAAGCGCCATGATGCATCATCAGGGTGCTGGAAGGCCTGAGAATATTCAGAATCCAGAATCTCAGATTCTTAGGAGGCATGGCAACACCTGTTGTCTGACATTTCTTGAAATAGTCGTACGCCGCGTTGTTGACCACGCACCTGCGGAACAAGGTGGCGTCTGAATTCTTGTCGATGGTAAGATCGATTCCTGTCGATGAACCTTTGCCTATCGTCGAAATCGAGGCAGGAATCAAAATGAGATTAAGTCCGATTGAGAATCCCACACTGTTCTTGAAGCAGATACGGTAATGAGGCTTTGCCGAGAACTTGCGGGAGAATTGGTAATCTCCATTCTCGTCCGTGTAAGTCGTGGCGATCTTCACAAAGACATTAGCCACCATCTTCACACCGGCCACACCAACCGTTTTCTTACTCCTTAGCCTGTCGTCCACAATCGTGATTTTGCCTGAAGGCTTCGCTTTAGCCCTGGTCACCGGCTCCAGAAGGTCGGAGTTGTCAGTAAGCTCGAACGCCTTTCTTTCCAGAGCGTCAAGGTCGAAATCACCAAGAGATCTTGTGGCCACGTCATCATCCGGAATGAAACACTCTTCCAGAATCTCGTGACGGATGCCTTCCGGAAAGACGAAATCAGGAGGAACCACAGCATACTGCCAGGTGATCTCACCCTCAGGTACCGAAGGGTCATGATAGTAGTCACCGTCCTTTACGATCTCACAATCCATAGGATGGTCCAGCATCTCCACACCAAGATCCGACAGAATGTTGAACTGAACCGTATCCTTAGGAAGGAAACGGACATAGTAATCCGTGACCGGGACATCAATCCCCCCTCGCGTAGGGTACAAATCCGCAAGCGCCTTGCCAACATTGGCCACGGAATAAGGGTTTTCAAGTTTCCGTCCCAACTCGATCTTGTCATGAGCCACGACTTCAACTTTTTCATTTGTGCTGACAGGATCGACCTCCACCGGAGACCCACCCTCTTTGCTGCACGACACCAGCACCAGAGCCGGCAGCATCATTTTGAAGAACCATTTCATTGTTCAGTTGGTTTTTAGTTACAGTGCAAAGATAGAGGGGACCATCCGTGGGTTGAAATATTCAACGGCTAAGTGAAGAATCGGCATTCCTTGGCAATTCAAGGGCTATTTTCTATCTTTGCATACAATTATTTTTAGAAGAAATATGGCTACTTTCAGAAAACCCGCGATTTATGCGGCGTCCATAGTGCTGGCTCTCAGCGCGTTCTGCTTTTCCACCAAAGCACAGTCGTATAATGAACTGATAAAGGTCAACCCTGAGCGGGCGGGAGGTGTCTATCATTATTATGAATATGACACCTCACCTCTCACCAAGGCTCCGAAAGGTTACAAGCCATTCTACATCAGCCACTACGGAAGGCATGGATCACGCTACCACACCACCGCCGGCCTGTTCAAGGGAGCGGTCGAGACCCTCACGGCAGCCGAGAAGGCCGGTCTGCTGACAGCCGAAGGAAAACTTCTGAAAAGCCAGATAGACTCCATAGACAAGGAGCATCAGGGAATGTACGGAATGTTGTCGGAAAGAGGGGCTGCCGAGCATCGCGGAATCGCCGGAAGGATGTCAGCGAACTACCCACAAGTGTTCAACGGCAAACGCGGCGAGATCGAATGTGTCTCAAGTTACTGGCCTAGATGCCTCATAAGCATGGCCAACTTCACCGCCGCTTTGAAAGAAAAAAACCGAAATTTTGACTTTCACTACCTTACGGGTCCGAAGTACTTGGATTACATCAGTATGGACCTCGACACAAAGAACGTTGTGAAAGGATCCAACGACCTGAAAAGGCATCTTCTGGACAGTCTTGTCTCCTGCGACAGGTTCTTTGAAGCCATATTCACCGATCCGGCAAAGGCCTCGGCGCTGATTCCAAAGCCAAAGGAGTTCATGGAGCATGTCTATCTCGCCGGATCAATCAGTCCGAACACGGACTCGCGTCCTGACATATTCAGTCATTTCACAACGGAGGAGCTGACGAACTTTTGGATCAGCCGCAACGACAAACTCTACTACAGTTATGGAATCTCAGCGGAGGAAGGTGAATATGTCTCTTCAATCGCAAAACCTCTGATCGAAGACATCGTCGCCAAAGCGGACGAGTCGGTCAAGCCTGGCAGCAACAGGGCCGCCGACCTGAGGTTTGGTCACGATGTGGGACTGCTGCCGCTGATCGGCACTATCCGTGTCGCCGGAATGGAGGAGCGCTGGAAGTCGTCCCAAGCGCATAATCATTGGTATGATTTTCAAATGATGCCGATGGCGTCCAACCTTCAGATGATCTTCTTCAGGAACAAGCGGGGAGACGTTCTCGTCAAACTTGTCTATAATGACAAAGAAACAACAATCCCTGCCCTTAAATCCTTTGAAGGCCCGTTCTACAGATGGCAGGACCTTCGCGAATATCTTGTAACGACAGCCGCCGCCATCTCTGACGAACACATCGTCAAGGACAACGGCGGTAAGGAACGCAAAGGCGTGGACGGGATGTAGCCTAGAAATAGACTACTGTCTTCTGCTCGATAGATGACATCAAAGAGTTGGCAAGACGGCTCACCCCGAAACGGAACAAATCCTTGTTCAGCCAGTCATTGCCGAGAATCGATTTGGCTATGGAATGGTAGCAGACCGCATCTTTGGATGTGGAGATGCCGCCGGCAGCCTTGAAGCCAACCTTTCTGCCCGTCTTCTCGTGAAAGGCTTTGATGGATTCACACATAACGTAGGCCGCCATCGGGGTGGCGTTAACGCTCACTTTACCGGTTGATGTCTTGATGAAGTCCGCACCCTCCTCCATTGCGAGGAAAGAGGCATTGGCGATATTCTCCGGAGTGACAAGAAGCCCAGTCTCAAGGATAACCTTCAAGGTAACCTTGCGGCCAGCTTTGGAGGCGGCCTCGTCGACCGCCGAGCGGATTGCTCTGATCTCCTTACGGGCAGATTCCTCGTCACCAGCCATGAATGCATTAAGAGCCAAGACAATATCTATCTCGTCAGCACCGGCCTCAACTGCCATCACGCATTCCTTGACCTTTACCTCAAGGAAACTTTGCGAAGTAGGAAAGCAGCCGGCCACAGAAGTGACATGAACGTCCGCGCTTTCAAGGTTTTCTCTTACGACAGATACGAAATTGGGAAAAACACAGATTGAAGCCGGAAGCGGATATTCAGGAAAATCCTTCATGAAAGAGTTGACCTTGCCTACCAGTTTTTTCACGGAAGCCGGCGTGTCCTCAGTGCGGAGAGTGGTCAAATCCATGAATGACAGGCAATTTCTGAGGACTTCAGGAGAAGTCACATTGTCGATGTTGGCCGCGATGGCGTCCAACCTTTTGCTGATCCGTTCCTTATCCGGAGCGTAACCATACTTTGCGAACAAAGATTCCATACTATCAACTAACATTTTTAACATCCTGTAAGAAAGTTCCGTCTAACCACGTATCTGAACAGCAAACCCCTCATCAATCAAAGGCTTGACCAACTCCCTCATCTCATCTGCGGAAAACTTTTCAAGTCCTTCCGCCGGAGCTTCCCTGTCAAGGGTATAGACCATCACTTCCCTCGGTTTAAGTTTTCTTACTATATTCATCCATCCTTCAAGGACTTCCGGTGAAGAAGAGTCAAAGGAACGGGATTTCAGGAACATCGTCTGAAGCACAAAATTCCCGCCAAATCTCATCAGATCAGAAACAATCTCCTCAACATGGTATTCACCTTGCGGCTGATTGATCCTGCCGGCAAGCGCATCAGTCGGAGCGTCGATCTTGAGAATAGGGTTGTCAACCTTCTTCAGGGCCTCAAAGACATCATCTCTGAATATTCTGGTGGCGTTCGAGAGGACTGACACTTTCGCCTTCTGGAAATACTTGTCCCTCAACGCGATGGTAATGTCTATTATTTCGGGGAAATCAGGATTCAGGGTCGGCTCTCCATCTCCCGAGAACGTTATCGAGTCAATCGGCGTTCCCGCTTCATGGCATTCCTTCAGTTTTGCTTCCAGAGTCTCGTGAAGTTCGGCGGCAGAAGGAAGCCTGCGGTCGCCCCTGCCGTCCTTATTCCAGCCACACTCACAATATATGCAATCGAAATTGCACAATTTCCCCTTTGTCGGAAGCAGATTGATTCCCAACGAAGAGCCAAGCCTTCTGGAGTGGATAGGCCCGAACACAAGTTCTTCCCGCATCATGGCTAAATGATTCTATGTGACCGGCTCTCCGGCGTAAGCCGGCCATCTAGCAGATTCTCTATGGCGACCAATCCAGGCCTCTTCCCGACAGCTATGCTGCCATACTCATTTTCTTTTGACAGGAATTCCGCTCCGTTGCGGCAAGCCCATGTGAGCAGTTCGTTCAGTCCTACCTCCGGAAAAGCGTTCTGGAGACAGCGCAACTCGGCCACGACGTCAAGATCATCATTGCTTGAAAGGGAATCCGTCCCCACGGTGATTTTCAAGCCATTGCGTCGCATCAGAGGCACAGGAGGCAAAGAATTGTGAATGAATATGTTTGATTGCGGGCAAAGCGCGACAAACGGATGGTTCATCACATTTTTCACCGCATCTATTCCCTCCTGGTCCATACAGACCTCATGCACAAGCAGTATGTGTTCGTCAAACGGAGCCGGATGCGCCTTCTCAAGTCTGTCGATGAAATAGAGCAATGACGACTTGCCTGTCACAGGCGGAACGCTCATTCCGGCGGCCTTCCGGTTGTTCCACATCGCACCACGACCATATTTCAGCATATCCTCTTCCTCCTCAGTCTCTTCCGAATGGTATGACAGGAACCCCGACTTCAGACCTTCCGCCGACGCGGCCGTGACAAGTTCCGGACTCATTGTATAGCACGCGTGCGGAGTCGGGGCGGCATCCAGACCATATGTATCAGCCACCGCCTTGAGCCTCAAAACATTCTCGATCACGGCATCACAATCTTTGGGCTCTGTCCCGAAGACCTCCAGAAATGTTCTGGTGTACATCGGAGACGCCTTCTTTATAGCGAAGGTGTCGGCGCAATTGCTGATGTCGGCCATCGCGGACACCCCTCTGTCCCACATCACATTCATCCAATGGGAGATGTCGTGAAGTTTCTCCTCAAGAGTCTTGTTGTCACGCATCTCATTGATCTGGTCGATGAACCCGGCCATGCCTGTCCCTTTACGGAAAGCCTTCCATAAGTAAGACAATTCCAGATGGCAGTGAGTGTTGACAAAACCTGGCGCGACCGCACCTTTCACAAAGGTTTTCTCACATTCAGGAGACGAACATTCACCTATTGACGTCACGGTTCCATCACTGTCAAACTCGACGAACCCGTTTCTGATCGGCTTGTCCTCATTCAAAGTAAAGACAAATTCCGCTGCTACCCTATTCATTCTCAATCAATAAATCTTTCATCGGAATCAATTCCAATTTCCTGACAGACTTCTCCGGTTCGGTTCCTGAAACCGGTTCCAACATCATTGCGGCCGCAGGCTCGACTGCCTTCATCAAAGGAATCGAATCTCTTTTAGCGGTCGTGTCCCTTATGACAAGGCGTGGCCCGTGGAAAACTGTATCCTCCACAACAGGAACCGGACGGTAAACGCCCATGGAGTCCTTCTCTATCCCGACACGGTCAGTCATGGCATCAATCTCAAACACATCAAGAAAAGAACTGAACGGTTTGGCTTTCACAGATTTCCATGTCCGGGCAATCGAATCGGCCTCATGCTGAAGCCGATCCTCCAGAGCGATTCTGGCATTCACAGCCCTCAAATCATTCCTCAGTCCTTTCTCCACACGTCCAAGCATCTCGGCATAACGCTTCGGATCATTGAGATATCGATCCACACTTTTCTGATAGTCCCTGAGAGTGAAGCCGTATTTCTCAAAAATAGGCTCGTACAGCCATGTGGTGTCCGCCATTTCCCTCTTGTCCGGATTCTCGGCTATCCACTGGTCGGCAAGAAGCATCTCACGATAGATCCTTTCCATCTTGCGCACAGGTATCACACGTCCCCCGCGGCCGCAGGAGACGACAGCCGACGCCAGAATCATCACGGGAAGGACTATCCTGAGAACCTTTTTCATAACTCTACCTCAATGTGGCTCCATACTCGTTCTGGAATGTGGAGAGAAGCTTCTTCATGATTCTCTCGACATCCTCATCAGTAAGGGTCTTTTCAAGATCCTGAAGCACGAACCCAAGGGCGTACTGCTTCTTGCCCACCGGAATCTTGTCTCCACGATAGACATCGAACAGGGTCACCTGCTTGAGAAGTTTCTTGCCGGCCTTAAACGAACTCTTATAGAGGTCGGCATAGCTTACGCTCTCGTCAAGCAGAAGCGCGAAATCCCTTCTGACCTCCGGGAACTTAGGCATCTCCTTAAAGGCCACCTTGTCTCTCTTGACAAGCTGGAACAGCGTGTTCCAGTTGATCTCGGCGGCGAACACAGGCTGGCGGATGCCGAACTTCTTCGCGATAGCCGGAGCGACTGTTCCAAGAACCGCGAGCGGCAGATGCTGCCCAGGAAGGGCATAAGCGACACCTTCACTGAATATGTCAGCGGGAGCCGCCGTGGCTTCCATCTGGTAAAGATTGGCGCCGAAACGTCTCAGAAGCAGATCCACATAGCCTTTCAATTCAAAGAAACTACTCTTGCCAGGCTGACTGTTCCAAGACTTCTCCGGAGTCCCGGTCACGAACATCGAGAACGCCGGATGCTCCTCGTAGGAAGCGAGCGTCTTGCCGTCCATCTCTGGATTACGGCTGTAAACGGAGCCATATTCAAAGAGCTTCATCGATGAAATCTGACGGTTCAGATTGTAGGCGACAACCTCAAGGCCGCTGAATATGAGGGTTTGCCTCATCACGTTCAGATCGGAGCTCAAAGGATTGACGATCGTCACGCTCTTCTCCTCTGGATAAGTAGTAAGTCCCTTATAGTAAGCGCCCTTGGTGAGGGAATTGTTCATTATCTCGACGAATCCGTTGGCCGCAAGGAAGTTGGAGATTCCGTTGCGGATGGCCTCAGGCTCCGGCGAAGGGGTGGCGTTGACGGACATCTTCATGTGCTGAGGCAGGTCGATGTTGTTGTAGCCGTAGATTCGGAGGATTTCCTCGACAACATCACACTCCCTCGTCACATCGATCATGTAGGACGGGGCGGCTACCCTCGCACCGTCCTCACGCTTCTCGATGAACTCGTAGGTAAGGGCTGAGAGAATCCTCTCTATCGTGTTATGGCCGATCTTCTTGCCGATGAACCTCTCGATGCGGTCATAGTCAAGGTCGATGACCTTCTTCTCGATCTTTGTCGGGTAGAACTCCTCGATTCCTCCGACGATCTCTCCGCCTGCGACCTCCTGGATGAGCAGGGCGGCGCGTTTGGCGGCATATTCATTGATTCCAGGATCGGCTCCCCTCTCGTAGCGGAATGAGGCGTCTGTCTGGAGGGCATGTCTCTTGGATGTCTTGCGGATCGAGCCAGGATCGAAGTAGGCGCTCTCGACGAAGACATTGACAGTGCCGGCCTTGACACCGGAATCAATGCCGCCGAACACTCCGGCAATGCACATCGGACCGTCGGCGTTGGCGATCACGATGTCCTCTGCGGAAAGTTTTCTCTCCACATCGTCAAGAGTGGTGATCTTCTCTCCCTCGGCCGCCCTTCTCACGATCACCTTGCCGCCGCTGATCTTGTCCGCGTCGAACGTGTGCAGAGGCTGTCCGAGTTCAAAAAGCACGAAATTGGAGACGTCAACGACATTGTCGATCGGTCTGAGCCCGATGGACATCAACTTCTTCTGAAGCCATTCCGGAGACGGTCCGACCTTCACGTCCTTGATCGTTATCCCGCAATAACGAGGAGCGGCGGTCTCATCCTGCACATCCACAGGAATCCCTTTTCCCTCGCCAGGCTTCCAAGCATCCACTGAAGGATACCTGAACGAGCAAGGAATATCATTGAGCGTCATCCAAGCGTACAGGTCGCGTGCCACACCGATGTGCGACGCGGCGTCTACCCTGTTGGCTGTGATCTCATATTCGATGACAGCCTCTGTCTTGAGGTGGAGATATTCTTTGGCAGGCGTACCAACCGGAGCGTCGGCAGGAAGAACCTTTATGCCGGCGTGGTCGTTGCCGATTCCGAGTTCGTCCTCAGCGCAGATCATTCCGAAAGATTCCACACCACGGATCTTGGATTTCTTGATCTTGAAGTCACCAGGAAGCACCGCACCGATTCTCGCGAAGAGGACTTTCTGTCCGGCAGCCACGTTCGGTGCCCCGCAGACAACGGTCAGAGGCTCGCCCGTGCCGTCATCCACCTTTGTGATGTGAAGATGGTCCGAATCAGGATGCGCCCCACACTCAAGCACCTCGGCGACAACCACTCCGGCGAGTCCGCCAGGGATTTCCTCCTGTTCCTCGACACCGTCAACCTCGATTCCAATAGCTGTCATAGCATCCGCGATCTGCTGCGGAGTGAGATCGGATTTCAGATAATCCTTAAGCCAATCGTAAGAAAGTTTCATATATGTAATGTTTTATTTGTCAATATCTTCTCTGGAGAACAGTGAGCCCACGAACTCCTTCTTGTCAAAAACTTTGAGGTCATCGATGCCCTCGCCGATTCCGATGAACTTGACAGGGACCTTCAGCTGGTCAACGATTCCGATGACGACTCCGCCTTTCGCAGTGCCGTCCAATTTGGTGATCGCCAGCGAGGTGATGTCCGTGGCCCGGGAAAATTCCTTGGCCTGCTGGTAGGCATTCTGCCCGGTGGACGCATCCAGCACGAGAAGAACCTCGTGAGGAGCGTCAGGAATCACCTTGCGCATGACGTTACGGATCTTGGTAAGCTCGTTCATCAGGTCAATCCTGTTGTGAAGCCTTCCGGCCGTGTCTATCAGAACGACATCCGCACCTTTTGCGACGGCGGACTTGACCGTGTCAAAAGCCACGGACGCCGGATCCGAGCCCATTCCTTGCTTGACAATCTCGACACCAGCCCTGTCAGCCCAGATCTGAAGTTGGCCCACAGCGGCGGCGCGGAATGTGTCGGCGGCGCCGATCATCACCTTCTTGCCCATGGCTTTGTAACGGGCGGCAAGTTTGCCGATGGTCGTGGTCTTCCCCACGCCGTTCACTCCGACAACCATCACTACAAGAGGTTTCTTCGTAAGGTCGAACGGTTCCTTAGGTGATTCTTCTCCATCAACATCCAGCAACATGCCTATCTCGTCACGAAGCATATCCACCAACTCGTCGAAAGACATATATTTGTCCTTGCTGACCCTTTCCTCAAGGCTGTCAACAATCTTGAGTGTGGTGTCCACTCCCATATCCGATGCGACCAAGGCTTCCTCGATGGCGTCGAGGACGCTGTCGTCCACCTTGGACTTGCCGATTATCGACCTTGAAAGCCTCTGGAAGAAGCCCTCCTTCGTCTTCTTGACTCCTCTGTCAAACAGTCCCATAACGTTATCATTTGTAAACTTACAAATTTAGTGAAAACTGAGCGCAATG
>DCMG01000020.1:29103-29739 GCA_002321335.1 Bacteroidales bacterium UBA1628
CAATGTGAAATTTATTTCAACACAAAAAGCGCAGACGGAATCCGTCTGCGCTTTCTCTATCATATTCTCGGAAAATTACTTCTTTGTGTCGAAGAAATCCTTTGTCTTGTCAGCCTCAACGAGGAGTTCAGTGAAGACGTAAGCTCCGGTCTTTGGTGACTTGTCCATACGGATGCACTTCACCATGCTCTTTGCGCCAGCCTTGGCGGCGAATGTAGCGACTGCTTTCTTTGCCATAGTCTATATCTCCAAATTTACTTGATTTCACGATGAACAGTCACCTTGTGGAGGTAAGGATTGTACTTCTTACGCTCGATACGCTCAGGAGTGTTCTTCTTGTTCTTGGTTGTGATGTACCTTGAGATTCCCGGCACACCGCTTGCTTTCTGCTCAGTGCATTCGAGGATGACCTGCACCCTGTTACCTTTTGCTTTCTTTGCCATAACTCAATAGATTTTAAACAAGGCCGACATATCCTTTTGCCTGAGCCTCTCTGAGAGCGGCGTCAAGGCCTTTCTTTTCGATGGTTCTCATTCCCTTGCAGGAAACCTTCAGTGTGATGAACCTCTGCTCAGCCTCTGACCAGAACTTCTTGGTCTTGAGGTTGAGGGCGAACTCGCGCTTGGTGCGAAGCTT
>DCMG01000029.1 GCA_002321335.1 Bacteroidales bacterium UBA1628
CAGTGACGGTCGTGCCGCTTACAGTGGCAGCAAGCTTCTCCTGCTTTGTGAAGTCCTGAGAATCAGAGATGTAAAGTGTGTAGAGCTTCGCAGCATCGATGTTATAGGTCGGCTCGGTGAACTCGAAAGTCAAGTCAGCGCCGTCAGAGGCGAGCGTGGTTCCGGCAAGGGTTCCCAAAGACGGGGCCACAGATGATGACGGATCGAAGACAATCTTGTCCGCATCCGTTGTGCAGGAAGCCGCAAGGATTCCCGCAAATGCGATTATCGTGTAAAATAACTTTTTCATAATCTATTAATATCCAGGGTTCTGCTTAAGATTACCGTTAGCGTTGAGGTCACCGGATGTGATAGGATACAGGTTGAAGTGCTCATCAACCGCCTTTCCGGCCTGGACACCACCCTTGAACTCCCAAAGGTACTTGTCAGATGTGAAGAGACCGAAACGGATGAGGTCCTGACGGCGGAAGCCTTCGTAGTAGAGCTCGCGTCCGCGCTCATCGATAATGTTGTCAAGAGTAAGGGCGATGCTGCCTACTCCGGCTCTGGCACGGACAGCGTCAAGATAGTTCTGGCCTTTTGTCTTATCAGCGGCTCCACGTGCAGCGCACTCAGCGTACATCAGATAAGCATCCGCACTGCGGAACACAGGCCAGTCAGTGTCCACGAAGCCATTGGCCTGAGCATTGGTTCCATCGTGGTTTACATTCAGGAATTTCATTGATTTCCAGCCGTTTGACCAACTATCAGACTCACGACGGATAGCATCAATGTACTGGTCGAACTCCTCTCCCTTGTAGAATGTCGCGCGAAGATCTCCGATCTCAAACTTACTTGTGAAGGCACCAGTCATTGAAAGTCCACCCCAACCGGATGAGATTCCGATGGCGGCAGCATCCATCTTGCCTCCTGTGCTACCAAAGACAAGGTAATTAGTCGCACCGTAAGACTGAACAAGGATACCATCCTGTTCCACAACGAAAATGATCTCGTCTCCGTTATAGGTTGTGTTGGCTGACCAAAGGTGGTTGTCTGCCATGAAGAGTTCACGCCATGCACTGTACTCACCGTGGCTCTTGGTGTGGAGAGGATATTCATTGATTATCTTCTCACAGACTGCAGCGGCTTCTGCGTACATTGCGGTGCCTTTCCAAACCTCCGCGTTGAGGTAAAGCTTGGCAAGGATCATCTGTACCATACCTTTGTCGCAGCGGCCATATTCATTCTTTCCAGGTTCGGCAAGGTCGCTGCCGTCAAGCAGATCGTTGCACTCGTCAACCATCCAGTCAAAGAGGTCGGCGCGGGAGATCTGCTCCGCTCCGGTAGATCCGACTGACTGATGCTCGGTGGCGAACGGCACGTTGCCGAACATATCAATGGCGTGGTAGTAGCTGAAGAGTCTCAGCGCGCGGGCCTCGGCGATGTAGGCGTTCTTCAGAGTATAGCCGCTGATGTCACTGGCATTGGAACGGCGTATGAACTCATTGCAGAGGCCGATCTGGAAATAGATCCTATAGTACATCGAAAGGACGAACTCGTTGGAAGCATTCCAATTGATGTTATGAATATCATAGAGGTTACCATCATTCCAGCAGCAGGTGGCCACATCGGTGGAGAGTTCCTCCATGTTGAACAAGGCTCTCATGTACTGGCCGTAGCCACCGTCAACTCCCTCAATGTCAGCGTCACCGCTAGGTCCTGTAGAAGATGAGCATGAAAGTCCTTGATAGCACTTCGCAAGAAGCGCGGTGTAAGCGTCCTGACTGTTGAGGACATCCTCAGGAAGTTCAAGGTTCGGATCAATAGGCTTGACATCAAGATCTCCTACGCAAGAGGTCACCGCACCGGTGAGCATCGTCGCCGCAAGGGCGATCGCTGTATATTTGATTATCTTTTTCATGATTTATGACGCATTAGAAGTTGAACTTTACACCAAGGATGTAAGTACGAGGTCTCGGATACATGTTGTTGTCGATTCCGGAGAAGATTTCAGGATCGATTCCGCCATACTTGGTGAAAGTGGCGACATTCTGCACCGTTGCGAAGACATTGAACGACATCGGGTTCTTCTGGCCGAAGTTGAATGAGCGGCTGAGGGTGATGTTGTCAATCTTCAGGAATGAGGCATTCTCGATGTAAATGTCTGACCAGTACTGGGCGAACGCTGAGAAGTTGTGCTCCTTCGCAGTTGAGTAACGGTTGCTCACGAAGTTGTTGGCCCAAAGGTCGGAAAGGAGGTCTCCGTTGGAGGCGATGTTGTTGTAAACATAGTTGCCGACATTGGAGTGTGCGCTCACAGCGAGAGTCCACTGCTTATATGCCAGCTGGGTGTTGAAGCCGAATGTCCAGTCCGGAGCTGCCTTATGGAAACAGTACTTGTCGTTGTTGTCGATCTTGCCGTCGTTGTTCAGGTCGGCATAAAGGCCTTCGATAGGGTTGCCGTCAGTGTCATAGACCTGCTTATAGACGAAGAACGAGTTAGGGGCATGACCTGTCTGGTGAATCTGAATCTTGTTTCCGGTACCTCCGGCGATGTCACCGGTCTCGATTCCGAAATAGTCGGCACGCTCGTCATCGGTGGTCAGCCTTGAAATCTTTGTCTCATTGAAGGTTGCGTTGAAACCGAGGGTCCAGCTCCAGTCCCTTGTCTGTACAGGGATGGCGTTGATCTCGAACTCAACACCCTTGTTGGTAAGGTCTCCGATGTTGGCGTTCAGATAGTTGGAAAGGTTGGCTCCGGCGGCCACAGGGGTACGGTTCAGAAGGTCCTTGGTGTCTCGCTTGTAAACATCCACGCTACCGAAGATCCTGTCGTTCAGGAAGCCATAGTCAACTCCGACATTGTAGGTCGTGGTGGTCTCCCACTTGAGGTCTGCATTGTAGCCAAGCGGGGTGATAGGTGTGATCGTCTGATTGCCGAATACGAACATAGACTGATTCGTGTTGTACTTGTAGGATGACAGTGTAGGATAGTCACCGGACTGAAGGTCCTGCTGTCCTGTCTGTCCCCAGCTGAGCCTGAGCTTCAAAGCGGAAACGACATCACTGTTCGCGATGAACTTCTCCTTGGCGAAATTGTAGCTTACGGCCACTGAAGGGAAGAGGCCCCACTTGTTGTTGGCGAAACGTGATGTACCATCGTTACGCAGGGTGGCGGTCACCAGCAGGCGGTCGTTGAATGAATAGTTCACACGTCCGAAGAAAGAGACGAGATAGTACTCAGTCTTGAAGACGTTAGGGGTGCTCAGATAGTAGTCCGACGCTGTAGGCAGTGTTCCGTCAGCCTTGTACTTCTCGTTGAAAGTAGAGTTGTAGAAGTGCTGCCAAGAGTAACCGGCCATCGCATTGAAAGAGTGCTTGCCGAGAGTCTTGTCGTACTGGGCGTAGAACTCAAGGGTCTGGTCACGCTTTGTCTGGGTGTAGTTGTTGTGATAGCCGGAGCCGGACTCCTGGGTGTTGTGGAATGACATTTCCGTGCCCGGAGCGACATCAACTGTACCGTCAGACTTTGACCAGTCGAGACCGAGGTTGAGGTTGAGGCTGAGATCCTCGAATCCGTGCACCTTGTAGTTGAACTGGGCGTTGCCAATGAAACGCTTGGCGTTGGACTTGTCCACCTTGTCGTTCAGAAGGGCGACTGGGTTCAGCTGAGCCATTGTGTTGCAGTTGTCGATGGTCTGCGTGCCCTTGCCGTAGTTCCACCAGAAGTAGCCGTTCAGACCTTTCTCGTCATAGACAGGTTGGGTAGGGTCCATGCGGACAGCACCACCGATGGCATCCTGATTGGCGAACCTATTGTCCATGTTCATCAACTTACCGTTGAGGTTGACCTGAAGATGGTCGTCAAAGAGGGTCGGGTTGAGGTTGACCGCGATTGTCTCACGGGTAAGGTTGGAGGTCTTGAGGGTACCGTCCTGGTTGTGGTAGCCGATGGACACACGGTAAGGCATGCGGAAAATGTCGCTCTTTCCCACTCTTCCGGAAACGGCCACATTGCCGTCTATGGTGTTGCCAAGCTGATAGATCTCTTTCTGCCAGTCTGTGTTCTCCTTGCCGAGAGCCGCATAAGCAGCGCCTCCGTCTCCGATGTACCACTTCATGAGGTCACGCATCTCATCACCGGTCAGCACATCCACATACTTGGCGTTCTGGCTTACGGAAGCGGTGAGGTCAGCGCTCACGTGGATGCCTTCAGCCCCCTTTGAGCCCTTCTTGGTGGTTATCATGATGACACCGTTGGAAGCCCTCGAACCGAAGATGGCGGTAGCGGAAGCATCCTTGAGGACGGTGAAGCTCTCGATGTCGTTAGGGTTGATTGATGAAAGAGCGTCGGAAACACCGCTGATGCTTGTCTCGGAAAGAGGCAGACCATCAACCACAACGAGAGGGTTGTTGTTGGCCTTCAAAGAGGAACCGCCACGGATTCTGATGGTGCTGGCGGAACCAGGGGCACCGTCACCCATAGTGACAACGACACCGGCGGACTTGCCCTGAAGCAGGTCGGAAGGTGATGTCACCATACCCTTGTTGAGCTGGTCGGCCTTCACTGAAGAGATCGAGCCTGTCATGTCACTCTTCTTGACGGTACCGTAACCGATCACGACAACATCGTCAAGAAACTCTGTGTCAGTGGCAAGGACAGCCTTTGCCGGAACAGCGGATGCCTTGAATGACTGTGTTGTGTAGCCGATGCAACTGATGACTACAGTGGCATCCGGGCCAGAAACGTTAAGGATGTAGTCTCCGTCAACACCTGTTGATGTTCCGGTCGAAGTCCCCTGTTCCATAACAGTGGCTCCGATGACCGGACCGGCGGCGTCGACTACAACTCCTTTCACCTGATACCCGCTCTGAGCGGATACGGTTGTGCCGACCAGGCAAAACAGCAAGGTCGCCACAGCAGCTATAATCCTTTTCATTTGGAATGTTTGATTTGTTAAACTGC
>DCMG01000127.1 GCA_002321335.1 Bacteroidales bacterium UBA1628
GCCGAAAATCAGGTCAATGCTGATGTTCCGGACCCCACACCTGCGGAGAATCCGGAAAGCCTCGACGGCTCTGCGGGCGTCGTGCCTGCGGTTCATCCAGCGGAGGATTCCGTCATCGAAAGACTGGACACCCATGCTTACACGGTTCACGCCAAGAGAAATGAGTCCGCGGACATATTCGTGCCCCTTTTCAACTATGTCCTCGGGGTTCACCTCCACGGTGAACTCATCGAAGTGTTCCGTTGGGACTGTCGCTTCGAAGGTTGGTGAGCCATGTCGAACCACAGGCTCAGTGACCGAAAGGACCAGATCAAAGACCGAAGAAAGCGGCTCAGCAGCCAGAGGGACAGATTCGGCAACGGCAGCGTCAGAAACAGAGATCTTTTCAGAGACGCCAACAGTAGGTCGCTGAGCCTGCCGAAGCGCACAGGACGAGGTCAAAGCCTCGACAATACGGGCTAAAACATCAAGAGGAAGCACCGATGGGGTGCCTCCTCCTATGTAAAGAGTGTTGACCGCATTGGGAGCGGAAATATTCATTGATAGTTCCTTCTGACGGGAATTGATCTCTCCGATGACAGCGTCCGCATAATCATTGAACGCCTGGCTGCTTCGGCATATTTCCGAATAGAAGTCGCAGTAGGTACAGAAACTGCCGCAGAAAGGAACATGAAGGTAGATCACGGGATTTACCTTAGCAACAGTTCGGTCTTGCCGAGGAATGCCTGAGAGGTGTAAGCCTCGACCGTGTAAATTCCTGCCTGATAGGATGGAATGTCATTGAGGTAGATGCTAAGATCGACCTCTTTGCCTTCATAATCCACCTCTCTAGAGGCCGAAGCCACCAGTGTCTGACCATTGAAAGAGAACGAGGTCTGAGTACTATTGGTTAGTAGGAATCCTCCTGGATCCTTTACCCTCAGATAGACTCTTACCGGGCCTTTCGGTGCCAAATCGTTCTCAACAAGGCTCAACGAAGCAAGAAGCCTTACAACTCTGCTGCTTCTGTCAGTCACCTTGTCGGAGCCATTGTAGGCAGCCACGCTCAAGCCTCTGGACTTGATCACGGAACCAGCCGCTACCTGACCGGAAAGGTTTTCTACCTGTCCCTTAAGGTCAGCATTCTCAGCGCGACTCTCAGCAGCTTCGCGACGTGCAGCGGCAGCGTCAGCCGTCAGTTTGTGGTTCAATGTGTTGAGGGAATCAATCTGAACGATGTAGTTCTTCATGATGCTGCGTAGAGTTCCGAGCTCTTTCTCGTACTGACGCATCTTCCTACGGTTCGTTGCCTCGGTCTTCTGGATTCTCTCAATGAGTTGATTTACTTCTTCCTTTGAAGAATCCAACTGACTGTTGATTGAAGCGTAGTCAGATGAAAGGCTGTCATAGTCACCCTTGAGAGCAATCATCTGCTGAGTAAGATCATCCTTCTCAGCGTTAAGGTCCTTCACAAGGCTGGACTTTGAGAACCAAATGTAGGCAAGTCCTGCGGCAAGAAGCACCGCCACAGCCACAAGAGCCCACATCGTCTTCTTGAGGCTTTCATTCTTTCTTTCCTGCTCTTCGCGTTCGCGACGCTCTTGGATAGGATCTATTTCTGCCATAGTTGTTCGATTTAATGATTAATGACACAAAAATAACAAAACAAATTCATATCTTTGCTTGGTTAGCAAAAATCGAACTATTACAAAAATCGGACTATTATGAAATATTTTATCAGAGCCGTCAAATACTTTTTCTATTTCACATTCTTGTTTGTGATCATCATGACCGCGCTTGTGCTCATCGGAGCCGTCAAGGCAGATGTCAGCCTGATGTTCAGAGGTGGCTACAAATCATTGTGGCAGATTGCGTTGTTATTCGCTTTCGTGTCTGCGTTCTACCCACGATTCGGGTTCATCAAAAGGTCAGCAATGATAAAAGGAGAATATTCTGACATCCGTGGCGGGATTATTGAATATATGGAGGCGCGTGGCTACCGTCTGGAAAGCGAAGAAGGCGAGAACATGACATTCCGCCTTCGTTCAAAGTTCAGTGCCCTTTTCAAGATGTTCGAGGACAGGATCACGATGACCCGCGAACTCGGTGGTTTCGAGGTCGAGGGACTTACTAAGGAAGTGGTACGAATTGTAGGCGGCCTGGAGTACAAATTCCGCGTACTGGACGAAGAGTAATGAATATGCCCGCGGGCACTGTGGTACCCCACTAGGCATAGGTTCAATCCTTTAATATTCAATGATTATGGCAGAAGATTTCAAGACTGTCGCTAAGTTTAACGATGCGATGAGCGCCCACATCACAGCGGGTATGCTCAATGAGAACGGCATCCCTGCCGCTGTGTTCGGGGAGAATTCCTCCTATGTTTCCCTGAACTATGTCGATCCTATCGAGGTCAAGGTCAATGCTGCTGACTACGATGCAGCCAAAGCCCTACTCGCCCAAAACGAACAGACAGACAAGGCCGTAGAGCACTAATAAAGCCAAGCCATTCTAGTGACATTATTTCACGTTGCTAAAACCTATAGCCTATTCCACCGTATAGGCCGAGATATTCTGTGCGACTCCTACACTGATCTCATGTGCTTTGAACTGCTTGATTTCCTGAGATATGTCAACATGACAGAATGCAAGCATCCCCACCAAGACTAAAAGTGTTTTGCGTGCGGTTTTCATTTGACCTCAATCATCGGGCTGGCGAGGGCTTTCCGAAGCTGGTCATCGTAGCGGAGACGGATTTTAATGCTGGCTTCTTGGAAGTAGTAGCGGACTGCGATTTCTTCCTCGATGAACGGGACTATCTCGTCTTTCTTGAGCTTCAGGAAAGTTTCCTTGTCCATTTCTAGGGCTTTCTGGAGGGCGTCAAGTTCTGCTGACATATTCTTTGAAAGTCCGTCTTTTTCCAGTTCCTTCTTCATTCGGTCGAAGTAGGTTTTGGCACTGGAGCGGTAGTCGAAGTCCTTGGTCTTGGCGAACGCCACGAAATCCGCCCAGTCACTGTCGGCAAGGTGGAAGTCCTCATCCGCACTGGCGTGCGAACGGACGTAGTCAAGGACATATTCCTGGATGATTCCTGAATATACGAGAGAATATGTCAGGCGGCTGTAGTCGTGTCCATCTATGGTGACATCCGGAGTGATGCCGCCGCCGTCGCGCACCGTCCTGCCGTGGGCGGTCTTGAACTCATGTGTCAGTGAGTCAGGGATATAACCGACGCTGCCGTCCTCGTTGCGGTGCGAGTAGTCGATCGCTTGGACGCACCGGCCTGATGGGGTGTAGTATTTCGCTGTGGTGACTTTCAACTGACCGTTGTAAGGGAGCGGGCGGATGCTCTGGACAAGTCCCTTGCCAAAGGTTCTTGTGCCCATGACCGTGGCTCTGTCAAGGTCTTGGAGAGCTCCGGTCACGATTTCCGACGACGATGCCGAGCCGGAATCCACCATCACTATGATCGGGATCTTGGTGTCAAGCGGTTCGGATGTGGTATTGTACTTCATCTCCGTGCCTGCGGCCTGCCCTTTCGATGACATTACCATCGATCCTTTCGGCACGAAAAGCGACACGATGTTGATCGCCTCGCTCATCAGTCCGCCCCCGTTGCCGCGCAGGTCGAGAACCAACTTCTTCATTCCCTGTTTCTTGAGTTTAAGGAAAGCGTTGCGCAGTTCTCCGGAGACATTCTCCGTGAATCCGCTCTGGTAGATGTACCCGGTCGTGTCGTTGAGCATCCCGGCATATTCAATGTCAGGAAGATGGATTCTCTCGCGGGTCACCATGATGTCCACGACTTCCTTTGAGCGCAGCTTCAGCACTTTGAACTTGACGGTCGTGCCCGGCTTGCCCTTCATCCTGTCGGAGCATTCCTGGCTTGTGAGCCCGTGCGTGCTCTGTCCGTCTATCTCCATGATCTCGTCGCCACAGTGAAGTCCGTACTTTTCGGCCGGCGAGCCTTTGTACGGTTCGTTGATGATGACGTTCCCGTCCTTTTCCGGCTTGTAGATGACCGCACCGATGCCGCCGTAGGACTTGTTGATCATCATCATCAGATCCTCGTTCTCCTCTTCCGGAATGTAAACCGTGTAAGGATCAAGGCTCTCCAGCATCGCGTCGATGCCTGCCCTCTCGATTCTGTCCACCGGCAGCGAGTCAACATAAGACCTGTTGAGCTCCTTGAGGATGGAATTCTGAATCTCGGTCCATTTTCCGAGTTTGAAACTCTGTGACTGTCCGTAGGCCGCGGCGCTGACCACTACCGCCAGCGATGCCGCTATCAATGATTTGATCTTCATATTCTTTGAATATATTCCTGAATATATCCGCCCCCGCCCTTGTGGCGGAGCGACCAGCACACGGGCGCAACACCCGTGCCAACCCTGCAAATTTAAGTATTTTCTGATAGATATGCCTATCTCGGAAACTGTTTTGTGTTTTTTGTCCGGCCAGGCCACACTTTTGCCGGACATATTGCCGTGATCCGCCACTTTGTCCTGCCAGGAGGCTTTCCCACGGACAAACACAAATTGAAATTTGGTAAAACAACGCATTCTGCGGATATTTGCAGAAGTGTACAAACAGATTTTCAGGCAACATGACAAAAATAGTTTTCGCGACGGGCAACCGCGGGAAGCTGAGAGAGGCTTCCGAGATTTTGGGTGATGGGTTTGAGTTGGTGACTCCGGCGGATTTCGGTATCACTGAAGACATCCCGGAGACAGGGGAGACTCTGGAGGAGAACTCGCTCCAGAAGGCACGCTATATCTACGACAGGAAAGGGTGCGACTGCTTCGCGGACGACACGGGACTGGAAGTGGATGCCCTTGGAGGTGCTCCTGGGGTCTATACGGCCCGTTACGCGGGACCATCCAAAGATTTCAATCTGAATATGGACAAGGTGCTCTCGGAACTCTCCAAACTGGAAGAGACCGGTCTGGATGTCAGCCGCAGGGCGCGTTTCCGGAGTGTCGTGACGCTGATCTTTGACGGCAAGGTGCACCAGTTCGAGGGCACGATGGAAGGCACAATCGCAAGGGAGAAATCCGGCAGGGGAGGCTTCGGCTACGACCCGATCTTCATTCCGGACGAATATCCCGGACTCACCGCCGCCGACATCACCGAGGAACAGAAAAACGAGATCTCGCACCGGGGCAAGGCCTTGAGGGCGATGGCACAGTGGCTCAATAAGCGGTAATTTTTGCGATTGCTAAGTAAGCGGCAACTTATTATAACAGTTACCTGATGCGCGAAAAGGCTGAACTCATCGTCATCGGCCACACCAAAGTCGGTGAAAATTCCATCGTTCTCCACACCATCAGTCGGGAATATGGAAGGCGGGGCTTCCTTGTGAAGGTGAGCCCCAAGACGGCTATGGCGCTTTTCCTGCCCCTGAATATTCTTGAGGCGGAAGTCTCCGAGAACCCGAAGTCGGATCTTTGGTTCGCCCGCAACTTCGTCAGTGTCAACCCTCTCGTGGGTATCCGAGGAAATATTCACAAGAACACGATGACGCTTTTCATGAGCGAGGTGCTTTTCCGTGTGATAAAGGATCAGACGAACGAGGAAGGGCTGACGGACTGGCTGAAGAAGACAATACTGACGCTGGACGCCCTGCAGAGCGACTTCGCCAATTTTCACCTTTGGTTTCTGCTGGAACTCTGCTCTGTCCTCGGATTCAATCCAGACACAATCGGTCTCGCACCATTCTCCGGCAAGCATCTTGATCATATAAAGTTCCTGCTGACCCGCTCGTTCGGCGAGGCGATGCTGCTGCCCTTAAGAGGTTCCGACCGCAACGAGATCGCCGAGTGCATCCTAAAATACATCGAGCACCACACCGAATCTTCCGTCAATGTCCGCTCCCTGGCTGTGCTAAGGGATATTTATGGATGAGAGGTCGACAAAGACTTCCGGTACCCCATCATTATTGCCTTGAACTGATTGTTTTAGAAATGAATGGAGGTTGACCAAAAAAATCTGGTCAACCTCTTAACAATTTTTTTTGTCAGATGCGGGTTTTTGCTTATATTGTGAAACTATTAATAACAAAAACAGTAACCAAATCGACCTGTTTATGGAAAGATTTGCAAAAAAGATTAACTTGTCAAGCGGAGCCGCTGCCATTGTCACGGCCTGCTTCCTGACGTTGCCGGGCTATAGGGCAACAGCAGAGACACCTTCCGCCGTTCCGGCTGAAGTGACCGCTCAACAAAACATCGACATCAAGGGCCGTATAGTTGATCAGAACGGGCAGCCTGTCATCGGCGCAAGCCTGTTCCAGCAAGGTACAAACAACGGAACCGTCGCTGATGTGGATGGCAGATTCTCAATCAACGTGCCTGCCGGTGCGTCTCTCAAGGTTTCCTGTCTTGGCTATCAGGATGTCATTGTCACAGCCAAGAACGGGATGACAATCATGATGAAAGAAGACAACGAGGTCCTCTCCGAGGTTGTTGTCGTGGGCTACGGTGCCCAGAAAAGAGCTGACATCACAGGTGCGGTCGCCTCTGTCGATGTCGGAAAGACTTTGGAAAGCCGTCCTATCGCGGATGTCGGCCGTGGACTTCAGGGCGCGGTTCCGGGAATGAACGTGGTGGTGCCTACAGGTGAGGTCGGCTCGGATCCTCTCATCAAGATCCGCGGACAGATCGGCTCCATCAGCGGAGGAAACTCACCTTTGATTCTTTTGGACAACGTGGAGATTCCGAGCATCCAGCTTGTCAACCCTAACGACATCCAATCGATAACGGTCCTCAAGGACGCCGCGTCCGCCTCGATCTATGGTTCAAAGGCCGCGTTCGGAGTTGTGCTCATCACGACAAAGAACGGCACCCGCGGCCCGAAACTCCAGGTGTCATATTCAAACAACTTCTCTTGGCAGAACCCTGCCAAGGAAATCAACATCGGCGGGATCGAGGCTCTTGAATATACCTACGACGCGCAGTTGAACAGGGAATCCCCGATGCCCGCCGGAGGTTTCTGGCGAATCGATGAGAACAGTCTCCAGAAAGTCCGCGAGTGGCAGGAGAAATATGGCGACACCGTCGCTTGGAACGATCCTATCCTTTATGGACGCGACTGGTACTATGACGGAACCAACAAGTACGGCTACCGTCTCTATGACGGAGTCAAGGCCATGGTCCGTGAGTGGGCCCCGTCTATGACCCATAACCTTTCCGTGACGGGCTCCAACGATCACACTTCGTTCAACATCGGCCTTGGTTACCTTGACCAGAGCGGAATGACAAAGCCTGCGAAGACAGATGACTTCAAGAGGTACAACGCTTCCTTCGGATTCACGAGCGAGGTCAACAAATATCTCACCCTGCGCGCAAGCGCGATCTACTCAGACCGCAACAAGCGCTACCCTGGCGTGGGCACGACTTCCGCGGACCCTTGGCTCTACCTTTACAGATGGAGCCCTTTGTTCCCGATCGGAGTGATGGAAAGAGACCACTATCTTCAGGAACCGGCGTATGAGCTGATGGCGGGCAACACCGACAACCTGAGGAACAGGTATTTCAACATGAACCTCGGAATGACGCTCAATTTCACAGAGAACTGGAATTTCCAGTTTGACTACACCTACGACAGGCAGATGAGGGATCAGAACAGTTCCGTCGTCTATTTCGAGGCCGGCCAGCACTGGTACTCTCCGACCGCATGGGTCGAGAACGGAAGCCAGGTCTATGTCAACGAGGAAGGGCAGATTGTGGAGTCCGGGGGAATGCCGGCTTACACATTCCCTGTCAACAGGTATCTCAACTCCAACGTCAGCGAGAAGTCTGACTATGTCAAGAACTATTCCCGCAACGATGACAACAACACCATCAACGCCTACACGACCTATCACCTCTCTCTTGGCGAGAACCACCAGCACGACTTCAAGTTCATGCTCGGTATGAATCTCGTAGCCGGCAAGTGGAGTTCCTACACTGTCAGAAAGAACAATCTCACGGTTCCGGACAACCCTCAGTTCGCGACAGCGACAGGAGATCAATTCGCTGATGGATCAAGGGATTGGTCAGGCCGCCTCGGATTCTTCGGCCGTGTCAATTACTCTTTCGGCAATCGGTACTTCATTGAGGGCAACCTCAGGCGAGACGGCTCACACAAATTCCCGACAGACCTTCAGTGGAAATGGTTCCCGTCATTCTCCGCCGGCTGGATATTCACAAACGAAAGTTTCCTTGAGCCGGTGAAGCCTGTTCTGAGCTTCGGTAAGATCAGGGCTTCATGGGGCAGTGTCGGCGACCAGTCCGTCTCCAGCAACCTTTACAAGTCGATCCTTGCGGGCGGACAGTCCTCGTGGATCGGAGGCAACGGACAGAAGGTCACCAAATATGACACCCCTTCGCTTGTGGACAGCGACATAACCTGGCAAATGATAGAGACCCTTGACTTCGGAACCGACCTCAGATTCTGGGACAACCGCATCGGCCTCACCTTTGACTGGTATCGCAGAGACACCAAGAACATGATCATTCCTGGAGAGACACTTCCTTCAACGCTTGGAGATTCCGCTCCTAAGGGCAACTACGGCAACCTCCGCACCAACGGTTGGGAAATCGCGTTCGATTTCAGCCACAGATTCTCCAACGGCCTGGGAATCAACTTTACCGCTTCCCTCGCCGACGCGACCACAAAGATCACAAAGGGCGCGGACTGGGAGACTCCTTGGGAGGACCGCCTGCTCAGCAACGCCTACTCTACCGGTCGCCGCTACGGCGACATCTATGGCTATGTCACAGACCGCCTCTACCAGAAGGACGACTTCGTTTACGGTCCGGACGGCAGGATTGAGAGAGTCAACGTGATCTACAGGGGCACGATCCATTCCACCAACAGGCAGACCTCAAAGTATCCTGTCTATCAGGTTCAGTTTGAGAACGGAGACAAGCTTGTCTGCGGTCCTGGCGATGTGAAGTTCGTGGACATCGACGGTGACGGCTACATCTCTTCGGGATCCGGAACCAACGGAGATCCTGGTGATCGTGTCGTGATCGGCAACACCACCCCTCGCTACGAGTACAGCTTCAGGTTCGGCACTGACTGGAAGGGCTTCGACTTCTCCATCTTCTTCCAAGGTATCGGCCGGCGCAAGATCTGGGGAGGCGGACAGCTTGCCATCCCTGGCTACAGCGCCAAGGAAGGAGCCCTTCCTAAGACTTTCACGACCGACTATTGGAGAGAGGACCGCACCGATGCCTTCTATCCTCGCGCCTGGGATCTCGGCGGAGCCAACACCGGCTTTACGATGCAGGTGCAAAGCAAATATCTGCTGAATATGGCCTATCTCCGAATCAAGAACATAACGTTCGGATATTCACTTCCGCAGAATCTTCTCAGGAAGGTTTGCCTCAGCCAGGTGAGGGCTTATGTCTCGCTGGAGAACTTCTTTACGTTCGACCACCTCAGGGGACTTCCTATCGATCCTGAGGCCATCACCGGCTATTCCATGTTCAACACCACAAGTTACAACCTGACCAGGACAGGTGTGGGAACTCCTACATTCAAGTCAGCGTCCGTGGGTCTTCAGCTAACCTTCTAAAAAATGACAAATATTATGAAACTCAAGATATTCACAGCAATAGCAGGCCTCGCGCTGCTCTTCGGTGCCTGCGATGAGGTGCTTGACCGTCCGTCCCCGACAGTGGCCGAGGACGAATCCTACTGGACCAGCGCCGAGAAGGTTCGCCTCTATTCCAACGGCTTCTACCTTCATTATTTCGAGGGCTACGGAACCGGTTGGACCCATTCTTCGGCTCCGTTGCTCGACTACACGTTCAGCGATGATGTGGTGAACTATTCCACCCAAGGCCAGTTCACGCGTGCCGTGCCGACTTCGACCGGATGGGATAGCAACTATAAGTGGATCCGCAGGGCCAATGTGATGATCGACAGGATCGACAGCAGGATGACAGGCATCCTTTCCTCAGAGGAATATTCCCACTGGATGGGAGTCGCCAGACTTTTCAGGGGATTGGAATATGCCAGACTGGTCAATTCCTACGGCGATGTGCCTTACTACGACCACGTGGTGAAGAACACCGACAAGGACGACCTCTACAAGGACAGAACTCCGAGAAACGAGGTAATGGACAATGTCTATGATGACTTTGAATATGCCATTGCGAACATCCGCCTCAATGACGGCGCTCAGAACATCAACCGTTATGTGGCCGCGGCTCTCGTGTCACGCTGGGCCCTTTACGAAGGCAGCTGGCAGAAGTATTACTACAACAATCCCGCTCAGGCCACCAAGTTCTTCAATCTGGCTGTCGCCGCCGGTGACATTGTGATGAACAGCGGACGTTTCGACATCACCCTCGATTTCCGTTCGCTCTTCGGATCCAAGGATCTGACTTCCAGCAAGGATGTGATCCTTTACAGGAAATACGACGCGGCTCAGGGTGTCACCCATTGTGTGGCCTCCTATTCCAATGTGAAGGAATCCAGGACTGTGGGACCGAACCTTGCGCTCATCAAGGCATTCGCCTGCGTGGACGGCAAGGATTGGCAGACATCCACTGTCGAGAACCATAAGGATTTCTCAATGGCCAACCTTATCAAGACCAGAGACTCGCGCTTAGAGGCATCGTTCTATTGCAAGCCGACCGCCACGTCCAAGAGCAGCTATCTGTACCCGGTGAAGTTCATCCCGCGCTCGGCCTTGAAGTATCTTGACACTCCGGGAGGATCTCCGGAAGTTGAATATACCTCCGCAAACAATCTGAACGGATATCCTGTCCTCAGGTACGCCGAGGTTCTGCTGAACTGGATCGAGGCCAAGGCTGAGCTTTCGACGCTTGGAGCCGGCTCAGTGACCCAGACTGACATCGATTTGTCAGTCAACAAGATCCGTAACCGTCCTTTGGCTCAGGAGGCGATTGACAGAGGTGTCCAGAAGACCGCTCCGATGGACCTGGCCGCTCTTCCGGACGATCCGTCCAGAGATTCTGACGTTCCGGCTCTCCTTTGGGAGATCAGACGCGAGCGCAGAATGGAGTTCGCGTTCGAGCACTCCAGAATCGTGGACCTGAGGCGCTGGAAGAAACTTGAATATATGGACACGGACGCCAACGTGGACCTGCTTGCGGGCACGTGGGTGAATTTCCCTGCCGAATGTCCGGGTGATCTGGTTGATGGCAACAAGGGCAAGATCCGTGTGATGACAGCGTCAGGTGACCTCATCACCTTCGATGGAAAGAACGGGGCCAAGATGGTCGGATTCTTCTACCCGTCCGAGAACAAGGGCAGGCTTCCTTTCCTCAATGTTCCGAACATCAACCCTTACCTCACTCCTGTCGGATCCAACACAATCACCGACTATGCCAACAAGGGTTACAAACTGACACAGACCGAAGGATGGCCAGATTCTTCTAACTAATTTAAACAGAGTAAGATTATGAAAAAGATAATAAGATTCTCCCTTGCCTTGCTGGCTTTAGGATTCGTCTCCTGCGAGAAGGAGCTGCCAAGCCAGGTGGAGCAACCGTACGACACCGAGATCACTTCTATCGCGATAGTCAATGCGGGTGCTGACGGGGCGACAGTGATGGAAGGACGCATCGACGAAGAGAACAAGATGATTGACTTCAAGAGAATTGATCCGGCCACGGATTTCTCCAAACTGATGGTCAAGGCTTCTCTTTCAGAAGGTGCGGTGCTTGAGAACGATGTCTTCGATTTCTCCATGGACGGAGAAACTTCGGAAAAGACGCTGATTCTAAGAATCAAGAACCACAACCGTTACAAAGACTACTTCATCCGGGTCAGGAAGAAGGTCCCTGTTTTCGGCGCTGATTGGGAAAAGGTCAACACCTATGGTTTCTGCGCGGCCACGAACAACACCTATGAGCATTTCAATTCCGCCTCCACGCGTTGGGCCGGATTTGACGGTGAATATGTCCTTGTGGTTTCCCGGAAAGGCGGCACGAACCCTCATCTTCTGAAGGTATCTGACCTGAAGGAAGGCAAGATCGAACCGATCATGCTGAACAACGAAGGCGTCACCGGTGGAACTTTCCCGATCCACAGCGGTGCTGTGGTGAAAGGTCACACTTATGTGAGCAACCTTTCAGGCGGCGGCAAGTGGTCTCCATTGAAGATCTACTACTACGAGACTCCGACTTCCACTCCGGAAGTGATTTTGAATGTGACGCTTGACACTATAGACGGGGCTAACTCAAGACATGGCGACAACGCTTCGTTCAATCTTGACGAGAACGGAGACGGTTATGTGTTCTTCGGCAACAACGGTGGTACTGATGTCCTGAGGTTCACGATAAGAAACTGGAAGGAGATCGATCCGGCCAGCGCTGTGGTTCTTGGATCCGCGTCCGGCGCCAACTCTTACATCACTGTCAACAGGATCTGGGGCACGGACAGCTACATCTTCGGCGGCATCTACATGGCTCCGAAGATTGTGGACGAGTCGATGTCTGTCCAGTATTCTCTCAAGGCCAGCAGTGTGCCGGCGCAGTCAACAGCGTGCCAGATAATCAGTTTCAATGAGGAACGTTATCTGGTGACGATGACCGCCGGAAGAACCGAGGACGTAACCCCTACGATGAATGTCTATGACATCACGAAGGGAGGAGACTCCTTGACCGACTGCCTTGCAAGATTTGAGGATGGTGACCACAAGCCGGTATATTCATTCATTCTTGGTGGTGGAAAGAGCATCTCTCCGGGAACCAATCTTAACTACTTCATCGAGAAGGACGCTGAGGGAAAGGACAGCAAGCTTTACCTGTTCGCCGCCCGTTGCGACTCTGGATTCGCTATCTGTGAATTCCCGATAAAGGTGGCTCTTGACGACTGATGACGAGAATGAAAAGATTAGCAAGAATATTTTTGTTCGCGCTTCTGAGTGTGGCCTTCTTCGCCTGCGGAAAGGAAGAGCAGCCTTTCAAGCCGGGCGGCACTTCCGGCGGAGGAGGCTCCACCGGTGGCGGCGGCACAACCGACCCGTCCAAGATTGAGTTCCCACGAAAGGAGTTCAGGGGAGTCTGGGTGGCCACAGTCTGGGAACTTGACTGGCCTATGGGCGCGCACGACGCCGCTTCTCAGAAGAAAAAGTACACCGAGTATCTTGACCTGTTTGAGAAATGCGGTGTCAACGCCGTCTTCTTCCAGATCAGATCCAAGGCTGACGCGTACTATGAGTCTCAGTATGAGCCGTGGAGTAAGACAATAACCGGCACTGCCGGCAATAATCCTGGCTATGATGTCCTCAAGTTCTTGATAGACGAGACACACGCTCGAGGTATGCAGTTCCATGCCTGGATCAATCCTTACCGTGTCGAGACAAGAGCTTCCGCCTCGGCTGAGTTTCCGGCTCTGGATCCTAAAATTCCGTCCTCTATGGTCAAGGACTACAACAAGATCCGTGTCTATAATCCGGCTTTGCCGGAGGTTCAGGACAGGATAGCCGCCATCGTCAAGGAAATCATTACGAAGTACGATGTGGATGGCCTTCACATGGATGACTATTTTTATCCGTCATTGGAAAAGGGTGAGTCTTTGAATGATGCTGCTGAATATGCCAAATATGGTTCGGGATATTCAAAGGTCGAGGATTTCAGGCGCGCCAATGTCACCAAGGCGATTGAGAAGATCCATAATGTGATTGCCCAGACCCGTCCGGAGGTGATTTTCTCCGTCAGCCCTCAGGGCAACTATGACAACAACTACAACGCTTTGTTCGCTGATGTCGCCAACTGGACCCGCAACGGATTGATCGATGTGATCATTCCTCAGCTGTACTACAGTGTCACGACGTTCCAGACACGGATCAAGTGGTTTGTTGACAATGCGTTCAAGAGCCACCTGATGGCAGGCTACGGAATCTATAACTTTGCATCTGACGCGTCAAACTCTGATTTTAGGACAACGTCTTCGTTCTACAGTCAGTACAACTATGCGGCTCAGATCAAACGTGTTGAAGGTGCGCTTTTGTACAGTGCCAAGAGTTTGACGGATAATAAGATTGGAATAACGGACGCGGTCAAGGGTGCGTTCGGGACGAAGACTCTGATCCCGTACCTTCTTGCCGCTGACGAAAAGAAACCGGATGCTCCGACAGAAGTCAAGGTGAACGGCTCGTCACTTTTCTGGAACGGTGCAGGGCCTATGTTCGCTGTCTATAAACTGGACGGCTCTAAAAAGAAGGCCACTCTTGTAGGAACGACAAAGGACAAGACCTTCGGCCTCTCTTCGAAGGGTACATATCTGGTTACCGCCATCAGTGAGTTGAACTCGGAAAGCGAGGCGTCTGAACTGGTGACATATTGATGTCTTTTCGAATGTTTATAAGGTTGGCCAAAGTCCTTTTGGCCAACCTTAAGTGGTCTTTTGTGGCCAACATCCGCTCTATGGTTGTGCTCGGGGAAATCTACGGGTTGTATTTCCGGCTGAGGGTCGCGTCAGGGAGCGGATGTTGCTTATAGTCATGGCCCACCGGGTTATTTCAGGATTATGCCGTCAGGGGAGATTTTTATGTCCAGTTCAGAATCTCCTTGCTCAAGTTCGATCTCATACCAAGAACCGGTAGGGGTCTCGAAGTATTCGGCGTTATCGATCTTCCATGCCGGCCAGTCGGAAGTGATCTTGCTTAAGACAGCGGCCGGAAGTTCAGCCTTGCGCACATCCCATTCAGAGCGAACCCAAACGAAATCCTTGGTCAGATAGACATCCTTGCCGCGGCCGTCGTGTATGATCTCGACTTCGATGAGGCCATCGTCATACTCAACATCCTTAATGACCGCTCCGGGGTACTTTCCGGCTAATACGGCTTGGACCTTTGGATTGATGGAATCGGTGTCGGCTGAAACTTTATTGCAGCCTGCAAGTGTCATCAGGCAGATGCACATTGCTGTAATAAACAAGTTTTTCATCATACTATAATTTAAGAAATGTAACTGCCTTCTAACGGTCTATGCCGATAAGGTTGTTCCTTTTGTCGAACTTCAACTCAAGCCCGTTGGCGAGGTCCACCTCCATGTCTCTGGAACCCTTTTCCACTTTTGTGGCGAATGAGTCAGGATAAAGTTCTGTGATCTTCGTTTCGACTTCCTGCGGAATGATGCCGCCCGGAAGCCTGTCGTGATGCCTGTCAATTTCTTTCCATTCTCCATTCCGCCTGAACTCCAGTTTCGTGCCGTCGGTCAGGATGACCTCGTATGACATTTTCAGGAAGTCTCTGTCTTTCTTGGAGAAAGCGATATTCTCCTCATTGAAATGAGTATTTATAAATGACTGGACACTCTCAGGGAGAGATTCCGGATCGATGGCTTTGTCGTGAACCAGATTGGACAGGTAGTAACCTGCTGTGCCGGCGGCGACGAGCGCGATAATGGCAAGTGCGATCTTTTTCAGCATGGCTTTTTGTTTTATGTTACAAAAATATAGTATGAATCTGTATGGAATCTGGAATATGCGCGCCTCAAGGAAAAATTATCTGAATTCCAGTCTGAACCGATGCATTCCGTCAATGAACGAATATTCAAGACGCATCCCGTTCCTGTCGGCGATCGTCTTTGCAATGGCCAGGCCGAGGCCTGTGGAACCATCTTTCCTGGTGCCTTGGTAGAATCTGTCGAATATGTGGGCTACGTCCAAAGCGGAAAGTCCGCTGTTCCTGACTGTAAGTTCTGACCTTGTCAGGCTGACTGTGACTTGGTCGCCTTCCGTGCTGTGTGTGAACGCGTTCTTTATAAGGTTGGAGACCAAGATCGCGGCGAGAGTCTCATTCATGTTGATTACGACAGGATCTTCTGGCACCTCAAGCCGGCTGTCAACATTTTTGCCGGAGAAGATCTCTTTGAATATATTCATTTGCCCTTCCGTCAACGCCTTGAGATCCACCTCACCCATTTCCGGGAACTGCCCGTTGTCGATCTTTGTGAGCAGGAGCAGAGTCTTGTTCAGTCGGACAATGTGGCCGATCTCTCTTTTCATCTGGATCAGCTCTCCCATGGTCTCCTCGTTCAGGGATTCATTGTCCAGCATCCAGTCTATCCTGCCTCCGAGAATTGCGAGCGGGGTCTGAAGTTCGTGAGAGGCGTTGCCGATGAACTGTTTCTGCTTCTCGAAGACCTCGTCGGAGCGATTTGCCATTCCGGTGGCGGCCCTTTCCAGTTGGGTGAACTCTGAGACATTCGAGTTCACATCCAACTTTTCATGCGAATGCCCAGGGGTGTAGTTTCCAAGCCAGTCCAAAATCCTGTAGAACGGGTCCATGCTTTTCTGCAGCACGGCGAGGGTTATGAAAAGAACTGTCAGCAAAAGAATCGCGTACAATGTCAGGATCCACCACAGAATTGTCTCTTTAAGGTCTTCTTTCTCGAAGGTCGGCGTTGAGACTGTCAGCTCGAAAAATTGTCCGTCGTGATCTCTGAATATTGTTCTTAGAAACCTTGCCGGCTCACTCTCATCGGTCTCCGCTATCCAAAAGTCAGAGTCGTAGAACTCCATCCATGAATGCGATGCGGCGTAGGACCGGGTGACATTGCGTACGCTGTAGTGCTTGTCTGTCATTAAGTTGGCGACAGGAAACTCATTCCCGGACAACTTCTTGGACATCAGTGATTCGGCGTAACTCTCCAGCAGATCATCGGCCTCATCGTTGATTTCGTCCACCATCACGAAGTAAAAAATCATCGCCCACAGTGCGATGACCGGGAGAAGAGCCATCGCAAGGCGCACCGCTATGTTGTGGATCAGTCTCATTTCTCTTCCTTGATGACAAGTTTATAGCCGAACCGGTAGACAGATTTGATTTCGATGTCTGCACCTGACTCTTCCAGTTTTTTCCTGAGATTCTTGACCTGCGAATAGATGAAGTCAAAGTTGTCCGCCAGGTAGATTGAGTCTCCCCACACCGCCTCCGCAAGGATTGACTTGTCGATCATGTGCCCCGGTCTCATGATGAAGTAAGTCAGGATGTCATATTCTTTTCTTAAAAGAGGCAGAGTCTTGCCTCCTACTTCAGCGGTGCGGCTTTCGGGGTTCACCTTGACGTTGCCGAAGGCCATTCCGCTTCTTCCGCTTCCGCCGCTTCTTCTGATCACGCTTTTCACCCTTGCCAGAAGTTCCGCCATATGGAAAGGCTTGGGAAGGTAGTCGTCAGCGCCTTCTTCCAGCCCAAGGACTTTGTCCTCCAGGGAATCTCGTGCGGAAATGATGATCACGTTCATGGTCTTGCCCTCTGCCTTGAATGTCCTCATGAGTTCCAGTCCGCTCCCGTCCGGCAGCATGATGTCCAACAACACACAGTCGTAGGAGAACAGACTGAGCTTTTCCCATGCTTCATCGTAAGTCGCGGCTTCCTCCACGACATATTGTTCTTTCCTGAGCGCTCTGCCGATCAGTCCGCGCAATGATTCCTCGTCTTCAATCAAAAGTACCTTCATGACACCACGAAATTACAAAGTAATTCTGGAATAAATCTGAAAAACTGAGTATTTCCACGGAAGGACTCCGCTGAGGCGGGTGCGGAAATGCCG
Organism: Bacteroidales bacterium UBA1628; assembly: GCA_002321335.1. Lineage (GTDB taxonomy): Bacteria > Bacteroidota > Bacteroidia > Bacteroidales > UBA932 > Cryptobacteroides. The sequence continues at coordinate 17,502 of DCMG01000127.1, forward strand.
TGTTTGCACCCAGCCTTTTGATTTTCCGGCTTATCGGGTGCAGGAATCAAGAATCTGCCCCCGGTATATTGACTTTTGGGTAAACAGAGAGGATATGGCGGACAAGGCTGACAGGATTGGCGGTCTGTTCAGGCGGACTGAATTTTCTTTTGCCCCAAGGCGAATATTTCGTTATATTTGTACTTTGGCAAGCGTTAAGGGATTGTCCCTTTAATGGCTGCCTAGTCCGCGAAAGGAATATGTTTTCAAAGGAACTTAAAGAAGAATGCGGGGTGTTCGGTGTCTGGGGTGTCCCTCACGCCGCCGAGGTGACCTACTACGGTCTCCATGCACTTCAGCATCGCGGCCAGGAAGGCTGCGGAATCGTCTCGGTCAACGATAATGGAGAACTTCACCGGGTCAAAGGACTCGGGCTCGTGACCGAAGTCTTCAACAGTGAGAACCTCGGTTCTCTGCACGGTGACATGGCGATCGGCCATGTGCGTTATTCTACACACGGAGGAGGAGGCATAGAGAATGTCCAGCCGTTCCTGTTCAAGCACAACACTGGGGATTTTGCCCTTGTACACAATGGCAACGTGGTGAATTCCGCCCAGTTGAGGAAGTACTTGGAGGATCGCGGCAGCCTTTTCCAGTCCACTTCCGACAGCGAGATCCTGGCCCATTTGATCAAAAAGGAGCCGGTTGAAAGGAACAGCCCGAGAATATACCCGATAATGGAGGCCCTGAATATGATTGAAGGGGCTTTTGCGTTTCTGGTGATGACCAACCACCGGATTTACGCCATGCGTGACAAGTACGGCCTGAGGCCTCTGTCCATCGGGCGGATCGGCGACGGCTATGTACTCAGCAGCGAGACCTGCGCGTTCAGTGTTGTCGGAGCGGAGTTTGTCCGCGATGTGGAGCCTGGTGAGGTCATCACAATCGACCATCACGGGATCCGGAGCCGGAAATATTCAGACTACCAGCGCCACGCCATGTGCGCCATGGAATATATCTACTTCTCCCGTCCGGACAGCGACATCGAAGGCCGCAACGTCCACTCTTTCAGAAAGGAAAGCGGAAAGATTCT
>DCMG01000087.1:0-30566 GCA_002321335.1 Bacteroidales bacterium UBA1628
TTAAGAACCCGATCTTGATTCTTGCAGAGGCTTTGGATCTTGAGGCTACCGCCAAGGCTAACTCACGTTAGAAGGCTTATAGTGGAGCGTAAGTGCTTGATTTGTAAGTTGTAAAGCGAATCCCTTCAGTTAACTCAGACTGAAGGGATTCGCTTAAATCGTTTATTGTTAGATAGTTATGCTCCACTAAAAGGCGGGACCGTAAGCCGGTTTCTGTTTTTGAATCTGCCATTTATCTTCGCAACCTACCCCCTGGCATCGGGCGGGCAGCCCTCGTCTGCCAGTATATTTGGTCTTGCAGGCCCTGACATCGTACCCGGATGGCGTCACCGACACCCGTCGTGAGCTCTTGCCTCACGTTTTCACCCTTGCCTGTGGTCAGGCGGTTGTTTTCTGTTACGTCTGTCATAAGATTACTCCCATCTGAGCTTTCCTCAGCAGGGTGCCCTGTCCTGTCCGGACTTTCCTCACCCGGAACTGAAGTAACCGCCAAAAAATAACTTGCATCATCTTAGGCAATCTTTTTGGTCTATATTCCTTTTCTCATCAGTCATGTGCCACCGGCACACTCCTTCTTCAAAAAGGAATCTATCCTCAAAAATCTTTGCCAAATCTGCGGCAACTTATCTTTTGCCGCTTACTTAATCCCGCAGCGCGGCAGATCGTCCCACCTTTTATCTTGCAAAAGTACGAAAAAATCATTTCTGACTGTCAATGAAAAGCATTTAATGAACAAAAATTTTCGGTAATCCCATTTTTTGACATAAATTTGTAGTCCAGTAAAGAGCAGAAAAGAATATGAGTACAAAGTATGTTTTCGTTACTGGCGGTGTCGCTTCGTCCCTTGGAAAGGGCATCATTGCCGCATCGTTGGCCAAACTTCTTCAGGCCAGAGGACTCAGGGTCACCATCCAGAAATTCGATCCCTACATCAACATCGATCCGGGCACGCTTAATCCTTACGAGCACGGAGAGTGCTACGTGACTGATGACGGCGCCGAGACAGATCTGGATCTCGGACACTACGAGAGGTTCCTTGGCGTACACATGTCAAAGGCCAATAATGTGACCACCGGAAAGATTTACTGGACTGTCATCAACAAGGAGAGGGAAGGGGCCTATCTTGGCAAGACCGTTCAGATTGTACCTCATATCACTGACGAAATCAAACGCAGGATGCTGCTCCTTGGAAAGACCGGCAAATATGACGTGATTGTCACGGAGGTAGGCGGTACTGTGGGTGATATGGAATCACAGCCGTTTGTGGAGGCTATCCGCCAACTCCAGTGGGAGCTTCCTGACGAGGATCTCATCAGCATCCACCTGACTCTGGTCCCTTATCTGAGGGCGGCGAAGGAGCTCAAGACGAAACCTACGCAGCACTCTGTACAGATGCTCCAGCAGGCCGGTGTCCATCCGGACATCATCGTCTGCCGCACGGAGATGGAACTGACTCCGGAACTCAGGCGCAAGGTCGCTCTTTTCTGCAACGTCAAGCCGGGACACGTCATCCAGTCTATTGACGCCCCTTCAATCTATCAGGTGCCTCTGAATATGGAGGACGAGCGCCTCGACGAGATGGTTCTGAATCATTTCGGAATATCCGCTCCGGAACCAGACTTCACGAATTTGAAGTCATTCCTTGACAGACTCTATAATCCTAAACATCAGATCGATATCGCCCTTGTCGGGAAATATGTCGAACTACAAGACGCCTACAAATCCATCCTTGAGTCGTTCGTTCACGCCGGGGCCGCCAACGAGTGCAAGGTGAACGTCCACACGGTTCAGAGCGAGCATCTTGACAGCTCCAACCTGGAGGAAAAGATAGGGAATATGGACGGTATCCTCGTCGCTCCGGGGTTCGGCGAGAGGGGACTGGAAGGCAAGATTCTTGCAATAAAATACGCCCGCGAGCACAACGTGCCGTTCTTCGGAATATGTCTGGGAATGCAGATGTGTGTGGTAGAGTTCGCCAGAGATGTGCTTGGAATCAAGGACGCGATTTCCGCTGAAGTCAACCCGAACGCCGCCAACCCGGTCATTGACCTGATGGAGGAGCAGAAGAGCACTACGATCAAGGGCGGAACAATGAGGCTTGGAGCGTACGACTGCAAACTAGACAAGGACTCGTTGGCTTACAGGATTTACGGTAGCGAGATGATTTCGGAGAGACATCGTCACCGCTACGAGTTCAACAATGCCTACCTTGACAGGATGGAGGCCGCCGGACTTAATGCCACAGGAAAGAATCCGGACACGGGTTTGGTTGAGATAGTCGAGATCCCTACGCATCCGTTCTTCATCGGAGTGCAGTTCCATCCTGAGCTCAAGAGCACGCCTGAGAAGCCTCAGCCGATTTTCGTGAAGTTCGTGGAGGCGGCGATGGCTAACAGAGAAAAGAGAAAGTAATATGCCAGCGGAGGCTGACTTCGTGGCCTTAATGATGAAATAATGAAGAGATTCGTGAATATATTCTTAGAAACCGCTGTGGCTTCGCTTGCGTTGCTTTCAGCTTCGTGTGCCGATGCCAAGGTGCGACAGTACAAGGTTCAGGTTGTGAAGGAATATATTCATGATGAGACTTCGTTCACGCAGGGGCTTTTCTTCCTGAACGGGGAGATGATCGAGACCACAGGGCAATACGGTGAATCGACCCTCCGTAAGGTGGATCTGGCGACAGGAAAGGCCTTGAAGAGGTTTGATTTCGACAAGAAATATTTCCTCGAAGGCTCTGTGGAACTGAATGGCAACATATTCATCCTCACTTGGTTGAATAAGGTTGCGTTTGTCTATGACGCGAAGACTCTGGCCTACAAATCGACTTGGAGCTACCCGCGTGAGGGGTGGGGGCTTACTACTGACGGGAAGAGCATGATCGCATCAGATGGCTCCGCACGGCTGTACTTTATGGATGAGAAGTTCAAGCAGCAAAAGGTGCTGACTGTCAAGATGAACGGACGGCCTGTGCAGATGCTGAACGAGCTTGAGTGGATTGACGGGAAGATTTGGGCTAACGTCTATATGACTGACATGATTGTGATTATCAATCCTTCCGACGGGACGGTCGAGGGGGCGATTGATTGCAGCGGGCTTTTGCCAAAGTCTTTGCGTGACACCAATACGGACGTATTGAACGGAATCGCTTACAATCCCAGGAATGGTAAGATTTACCTTACCGGCAAGTGTTGGAAGCGGCTCTATGAGGTGCGTCTGGTAGAAAAATGATGGTCGCTGAGCTTGTCGAAGCGACTGAACAGAAAGATGCAATCGCTGAACCTGCGGTGCACTGAGCTAGCCGAAGTGTTGAAGCGACTGATGAGTAAAAAATAACAGCGGGGGTACTGGGCAGTTGCCCGGTTGAGATCATACCCAATGAACCTGATGCGGATAATGCCGCCGAAGGGAAGCGATGTCTCAGATTGCCGTAACCGGCAGCCCCTTGCATTAATATTCAAAACATTATGCGAGGTTTTTTATTTGCGACAGCGGCACTTGCCGCTATGACTCCACAGGCTTTGAACGCTCAAAGCCAGCCGGACACCACAAAGGCCGAGATTCTCAATGAGGCCATTGTCAAAGGTGTCCGCGCGCAGAAGAACGCACCTTATGCGGTGGCTAATGTTGACCGTAAGGCGCTACAGAATTTCTCTGGAACCGGCAAGGAACTTCCGTTCCTGTTCTCGACTACTCCCGGTGTGCTTTCCTGGAGCGAGAACGGTCTTGGCACCGGTACGACTTATATGCGTATCAGAGGGGCGGGGGACTCCCGGATCAATGTCACGATTGATGGCGTTCCGCTCAACTCTCCTGAGGACCAGTGCGTTTTCTGGGCGAATATGAACAGTTATGCCTCCATTCTGGAAAGTGTTCAGATTCAGCGTGGTGTAGGATCATCCACAAACGGTGACGGTGCGTTCGGCGGATCTGTCGCCCTTCGTACCAAGGCTCCGTCCTACGACCCGTTTGTCGAGTTGAACGCTTCTTATGGAAGCTACAACACCTACAACACGGGATTCTCGATGTCAACCGGTCTGCTTGGCAAGCACTTTGTCGCCGACGCCGCTTTCCACACCACAGGAACTGACGGCTATATTCACGGAACAGCCGGAAAATCAGGTTCTTGGTATGCCGGGCTCACCTGGCTCGGAAGAGATTACATAATCAGGTACCGGAACATCGGAAACTACGAGCACACGGGACAGGCATGGAACGGTGTCACAGCCGGAACAAATGACCTGTCGATAATGGATGGCACCTACGGCAAGGAGACCGGAATCAAGACATACGCTGACATGTACCGTGTCGGCCTCGGCAGATTCAACTCGCTCTATGAATCAATGGATCCTGAAACCTACAAGACGACCCGCTACACCCTGAACGACGGCAGTTACTGGCCGAAGACTACGGACAACTTCTGGCAGGATCACAACATACTCTCTGCCGCCTGGAACATAAATGACAATCTGAAGACAACTTTGTCTCTTCATTACACCTATGGCTATGGGTACTATGACGAGTTCCGGTTTGACAACAAGGTGTCCAAGTTCGGTTTCGATATGGTGAACGAGAAAGGGAAACCGGTCTTGTCTGATTTTGTCCGCCAGAAAGGCCTTGATCAGAATGCGGCTGGCTTTGTCTACAACATCAGCTACAACAACAATGGCTGGGATGTCATCGGAGGCCTTTCCGCCCAGTTGTTCTGGGCCAACCACTTCGGCTACCTGACATACGTGTCCAATCCTGATGTCGTAAAGCGTTATCCTGCTCTCGCTGGCCTGAATGACACCGATTTTGATAATGGACACTACACCTACTACGACTCGGACGCCAAGAAGAATGACTACAGCGCTTTTGTCAAGGCTTCCAAGCGGTTTGGAGAGCATTTCACTATCTTCGCCGACCTTCAGTACAGGCGTGTGGACTACACCACGGATGGAATTAACGACAAGTTTGTAAAGCAGGAAGACGGTACCTATAAGAATCAGAGTCTTGACATTGACGAGAATTACAATTTCTTCAATCCCAAGTTCGGCTTCAGTTACAAGACCGGCAAACACAGGGCTTATGCGTCCGTGGCGATGAGCAACCGTGAACCGGAACGCAACAACTTCACAGACAATTACAACTACCCTTACCCTAAAGCCGAGCATGTCAACGACTACGAATTAGGCTACCAGTATTCCGGTTCTGTTTTCCGCGCTTCCGCCAACTTCTACTTTATGGACTATGTGAACCAGTTCGTCCAGACAGGAATGCAAAGCGACATCGGTGAGAACCTGACCACCAACATCAAGGACTCTTACCGTGCCGGTGTTGAACTGACCGCAGGTGTCGATGTCGCCCAGTGGCTGACACTTGAGGCCAACGCCGCTCTCAGTTCCAACAAGATCAAGGACTTCGATGAGGTCATTGAGGATTGGGACAATTATGAAACCGGTATCAGAACCAACCACTACAACAACTCGACACTTGCGTTCTCCCCGTCCGCCATTGTAAACGGATTCGCCATATTCAAAGTTAAAGGTGTCCAGGCAACATGGCACACCGCATTCGTGAGCCGTCAGTACCTTGACAACACCAAGAACAAGGACCGCTCTCTCCCGGCATATTCATTCTCGGGCGTAAGCCTCAGCTACCCGATCAAGCTTCGTGGCTTCCTGAGGGAAATAACTATCGGCCTTGATGTAAACAACATCTTCAACACCCACGCGGCCACATCCGGTTGGGTATATTCCGCCGTATGCGAGTCCGCCGGCCACCCGGACACCAACCGCTACTACCAGCTCGGCTTCGTCCCGATGTCCGGCACAACCGCCTTGGGACGCATAACCCTCAAGTTCTAGTGTTCCCCGTGGCAGAACTTGTGGCCAATCGGCAGAAGATTGCATGATCGAAGCCCGATTGAACCGCCCGAACAACGAACATAACAAATTCCCGCACCCGACACGCCTCATCAAGCGACTCGGGTGCTTTTTATGAATATCTTGACTCATCATAGACAACTTCAAAGTGATTTTGGTCACGGATTATCTGAACAAGCCTATCGCGATCAAGTATTATTGGGGGTGCATTCAGCGCGTTCATGCCCCCCGAAACCACAATATTATTTGATACGGGTGCGAGTACCCTTGATTTGCACCCGACACTATGAAGATGATTTTTATTAATATATAAGTGACAGGATATTGAAATTACCAAATAATTTGTATTTTTGCAAAGGAATATTGAGTAAGTTTTTCACCAATGTCCAGTGAAAGCGCCCTTGTAGAGGCCGATTGTTTATGAGCTTTTTCTATGCTGAAACTTTAATTATGATTCCACTTTTTTGGAAGTAATTTTATTAAACGTACAGTTTGATTATATTATTGGATTTATAACGTTATCAGATTCGCTTTTCGGATTCTCAATCTTGTTTGGAGAGGATGGTCTCTTTGCTTTCTGACCGGTGGACGGGATTGTTTCATCAGGTAATCCAGCGCCTGGTATCTTAATGCGGGCAGTGTCAGAAGGATTAGCCGGCGATGCTGTCACACCACCATTGGTACTTGTCGCAATAGGCTCAATGTCATCTTGATGGCAATTGCGGGCCAATCTGACAGTCACCATGACAATTACAAACAAAGACAACAACACCGCCGCTATCGAGCCGGCAATGATCAGCAAACGTCGATAGGAGCGTGGAATCAATTCCCAATCCAAATCAGCGACATTCGCGAAAGTAATGGTGTCATCTCTTCTGACAGGAACCTCCACACCCGGTCTCATACGTATCCCGTTTATGTACGTTCCATTCATGCTTTGGTCAGACAGGTAATATTTCCCATTCTTCGTTACCCTGATAGTGGCGTGTCTGCGACTTACGATATTCTCATCATCAGGGATGTAAATATCGCATTCGCTGCCACGTCCTATTGTATAGATTGTTTTCATAATCTGAATTGATTATTCTTGTTTATGTTCACATGCAGCACCATGCGATGTGTTAGCGGAATCATTAGACGCCGCCGTGGAGTCAGTTACTTGATTTACTTCTGAACCTGAAGTCTGTGGCTCATGTGTGCATTGACGCACATTAGAAAACAGACTTGACAACAAGCAAATAGATAATATAGCCACAAGTATTTTGGTCCTTCTGTCCATCTTGGTTCTTATTAGAGATTCTGTGTTCAAATCGATAATCGCCGCCGAATAGTTGTCATGGTGTCCGCCGTCCACTATACCAATATTCTCTATTTTGGTGAATGTCTGCTCCAAGGCATTTTCCGCATCTGACCTACGGCAAACGGAAGCTATCAGATCAGACTCAGGCATGGATCCCCAAAAGCCATCGGTGCAAAGCACTAATCTGTCCCCTTTGAGATACGGAAGCGTGTAGACTTCCGGTTCAATGGATCTCTCAACTCCCAAAGCCTTGAGAATGGAATTGGACTGGCTTGATAATCTGGCTTGTTCTTCTGTTATCACCCCTTTGCTTACAAGCGTTTGATACACAAATGAGTGGTCAAAAGTCCTGAACACTTTCCTTTTACCTCTCAAAAGGTATATACGACTGTCTCCGACATAAGAAGCATACACACATTGCTTTGTGATCAGCACCGCTACCAAAGTTGTTCCCATGCCTTTAAGGGAGGATGTTTCGGATGCTTTCTGAAAAATCACTTCATTCGCATGAATGATGGCCGCTTTCAGGACTTCGGCCGGTGATTTGTCAAAGGCCGCCGAACCTACATCATCAATGACAGTGGTTACAGCGATATTGGACGCCACGGCGCCACCATTGCAGCCACCCATACCATCACAGACTACCACGATGGTCCCTAAGGACGTGTCAGCCGATCCGGCGGAATCCTGATTGTCAGGACGCCCGCCGATACGGGAATCCAGCAATCCTTTGATTTTCAATGATGACTCTATGTGGCTGGACATTGTACCTATTTTTTATGAGGCATGTATATTGTCGACTTTTGGTTGGCGAACGGTGAAGAGTTGTTGTAAGTCGGAGAACCGACATTGTTGATTTGCGTGCCGAAAGCCGGTCTGACGGGAGCGTTCATTTCAGGGCACGTGTCTTCAACAGGAATAAAGTTGTCCTTAGGCTTCAGGTTTAGTTCCAAAGTGTTGACAAGAATAAAGTAAAGCTCATAACTCTCACCGATGGTAATGATGTCGCCATTCTTGCATTCTTTCGGATCAAAACCAAGGCTGACACCATTCACCATGGTTCCACAGGTTGACCCCAAATCCTGAACAAAAGCCAGAATGCTTGTGGTGCCATCCTCATTATGCATCTGACGAACCACAAGGTTGGCATGTTTTTCAGACACCGTGGATTCCAAAAGACAAATGTCAGATGAATCTGAGCGTCCGATAATATTGGAACCGGCTCTTAACGGCCAATATTCTCCGAGCATTGTCTTTGAAACAGAATACACGAAACCAATCAACGGTTTCTCGCCTGGCTTTGCGTTCATTTTAGGATCCGAACCAGGGTAATAGGTTCCGGATGGGTTCTGAGACATCCCGGAATACGGTTGGTATCCGGCTCCGGAAGCCGGCATACCAGGATAAATAGTTTTGTTAGAGTCCATAAACTTATTTTAATGTTTAACTGTACGTTTAATAAAAAATCTGTTATGAAACTTATAAAAATAGGTAGGGCTCAAAATTCAGACATAAAACTGCAAAGCCCGTATGTGAGTTCCAATCACGCTGAGATAGTCCTTTTGGACAATGGGGACATTTTGTTGATTGACAATAGTTCCAACGGAACATTGCTAAATGGGGTAAGAGTGACTCCGGGTGTTGAGGTGCCTATCCGTCGTGGGGATCAGGTCACGTTCGCTGACACCCCGTTGGATTGGAATCTTATCCCTAACGTGGTTGTCCCTCCTACTGTAAAGAGAATCATTAATATCGGTTCCAACAACAGGAACGATATTTCCATAAGCGGGAATGGTGTCAGCCGTTTCCATGCGACTATCCGTGAGATGAAGGATGGCAAGTGGTTCATCTGCGACACGAGCACTAACGGCACCACTGTCAACGGCATGGGAATCCCTAAAAACAGATATGTGCCTATCACGTACAAGGACACGATTGTCTGCGGTGGTGTGCCTGTCAAGAATCCTATCCCTAAGCCAAAGTGCAAATGGTGGATTCCGGTTGTCGGCTTGGCTGCCGCTGCGTGTGTGGCTCTCGGTGTACTCTTTTGTGTAAAAGGAACAGATATCTTCCTACCGACATATACAGATGAGGAAATAGCCAAAATGTATGGAAATTCGACCGTCTTCTTGTATGGCTCATATCATTTTGAAGTTGAGTGTGGCAGTCTTGACATCGCCAAACTTCCTGACCCGGATAAGCCTGGCAGACCGTTATATTCAAAGTTCGTGATCTCTGATGGCCACTTAATGCAATATAATGGCGACAATAGTATGGATTTCACAGCGACTGGTTTCCTTGTAGGTCAGGATGGGTATGTCGCGTCAAATCTTCATGTGGCCAAACCTTGGCTCAGTACGAATCGTAAGTACTTGTCGAACGAAAGCACTATTATTAGTCAAGCTGGTGACCTCTATAGGAGCAAGCTTAACAAACTTGTCTCCAGTGGTTACACCGAGGTCATCCAGTACATCTCGCAGATTCAGATCAAGGGTGTGAGTGATGGCACATTGGTATTCCCTAACGGAGATTTCCTTGACATGGCGAACACTCTGAATTGCCATGAGGTCATATCCAGTGATGACCCGAATGTGGACCTTGCCATATTCAAGATCAGAGCCTCATCTTTCAAGTCTACGTCAAGATCTTATGTTCCAATCAAGTATATCCGTAAAAACAGTCCTGATAGAGGTAAGCATATAGTGTCAATGGGATTCCCTTATGGCGTGGACATCTTTGACAATCCACTGAAGACTCCAATTCAATATAATATGCTCTCAGGTGCAATCACAAGGAATGACAATGCATATACATTTGGCTTTGACGGGGCTTCTGCGCCGGGTGCAAGCGGCTCTCCTGTTTTTGACAAACATGGAAGACTGATTGGTGTCCTGTGTGGCGGAATCGCTGACACACAAGGTTTCAATCTGGCTGTCAGATCCTCTGAACTGGAGGCTCTTCTTAAAAAGGCTAAAATCACTAAATAACGTTCATTGATGAAACGTCTGCTTTATATTGTAACATTGGCCATTCTGACCTTGCCTCCTTTGCGCGCGCAAAATGTCGAGACTGTATATTGCAAGGATGGCAGCGAATACTCGGGTTATATATCCAAGCAGATTCCCGGGACAGAGTTGACGGTCAATGCGGTCATGGCCCGGATTGTCATCCCTCGGGATGATATCAAGGAAATCCGTTCCACAAAGATACCTGTTTGCTGTCTTACCCAAGGTGCCAAGGACTATCTGGCCAAAAATAATCTTGTTAATGATGGTAAGGTTGAAGTTTCGACCGTCACCACCGACAACTCTGTGCATGATGAGGTTGTCATTGTCAGAGAAAACAAGAACAGCGTCATGTTGCTGTCGTTCGCCAGAACGACCTACAAATTGACATGGGGCTCTGTCAGAAGAACCAGCAAGTCTCCTTGTGGTTACGCGCTTACGGATGAGGTTTTGCTGAATACGGGAGAGAGCCTTTATGGCGTCATAACGGATCAGGTTCCAGGTTCAAGCATGACTTTGAAGAGCGGCAAAGGACCGGTCAACGTCAGAATGTCGGATGTGATAAGTGTATCGACCCAACTTGGATCGAAGGAAAAAAAGGAGATATGGGAAAAGATTCCTTTATTCGATTGCCTTACCATGAATAATGGCGTTGAATATGAGGGGCTTATTATCTCAAGACTTTTGGGTAGATCCATCACTATCCTTCTTCGCGCGGACGGTCAGGTAAAGATTCTTCCTCAGAAAAACGTCAAGGTGTTCAGGAAGACGATAAACCCGGCTGTGGTATGTCAGAACAGCGCTCTCGCTCAAGGTCTTCTGGCCAAAAAGGATTGCATGGATGTCGCATCGGATTCTACATATTCAAGTGACAGCGCCGAGAGAATCCGGAAGGCAGAGTCAAATGAAGTGGGAACGTCTGATGTGGCCGCTGTCGCGGAATCAGTTCAACAACCTGTCGAGGAAACTGAGGATAAAGGCAATGGCATAGTGATCAACAAAAGGAAAAGTCAGGAAGAAAGACCGATAAGAAAAGCGGATGACACCACTTCCGAGGCGAATGTTCCTGCAAAGGAACCCATATTCACCATCAATGGCAGAAAGATGGAGTGTGCGGCCACATATTTCGATTCGGGAGTGTCATATGTAGTTTCCGGGTCGTCAACCATAGTCGGCCGAGGGGATTATGTCACGATTGAAGCCACTGACTTGTACGTGGGCTCAGCCAGTGTTTTTGTGGCGAAGGAAAGAAAGGTCAATAATGAGGAGTCCTCATATTATGACAGGAAATATCCGTCTTTCAGCCACACAGATGACAGCCCTTACCAGAATTGCGATGTGGTTCGCAGCGACCGTAATGCTGGAAAGATTAGTTTCAAGATCACAAGAAGGGGGTTCTTTGTCTTGGTGGTCAACGACATGTACATTTTGCTGATTGAGGTAGAGTAATTATTATTTATTGTATGTCAGTAATCAGAGTTGAAGGGGCGGCGGAGAAGCAGGCCGGCATATATTATGAGTATGATGCCGCCGCCGCCCCGATAGGCGAGGGGGGAATGGGAAAAGTGTTCGTCGGAGAATGCGTGAGCGAGTCTACCGGGGAAAGGATTCCCGTTGCCCTTAAGCTTATTTCAAGTCCGACAAAGGATTTGATAGACAGGGCGATGCGGGAGGCTTCCGTGCAAATCGATCATCCGAATCTTTTAAGAATGTACGGGTTCATTCCGAACATGGAATATGATTCGTATCAAAAGAATTATATAGTACGTTACTATATAGTGATGGAAAGACTTGTGGGAGTGACTCTCAGCAGCCTTATAAGTGGTTGCTTCATCGATTGTTCCGGGATGCATATTCCGTATGCTCAAAGTTTGTATGAGAGTTATTGTTCAGACAGAAAGAAGACGGTTGTCACAATCATGAGCAATATCTTGGCTGGGGTAGGTGAACTTCATTCCAGAGGCTTCATCCACAGGGATCTTGATCCAAGCAATGTTATGGTCACGATTGATAATGAGATCAAACTCATTGACTATGGCATCTGCAAACCATACGCTTTGAGTCCTGCCTCCGGTCCTAAGTTGACTCAGGTCGGCGCTTTGATCGGAAAGGTGGATTATGCGGCCCCTGAGGTTATAACCGGCGATGTCGCAAACCACAACAGGACTACGGATATATATTCATTGGGCATCATGCTTTATCAATTATTTACCGGGTCATTGCCTTTTGCCGGTGATAATTCACAGATAATGCAGGCGCATCTGAATCAAAATATTCCTTTGCGGAATATTAATGATTCGCAGATAAGAAATGTTGTTGACAAGGCGACACGTAAGGATCAGGCGTCCCGTTATCAGAACGTTTCGGATATGTTGGCTGATTTGCAAGAAAATGTAAATCCAGAACCCGATGGTGGCGATGGTGGCGATGATGGCGATGGTGTAAAAAATCCCGGGCCTAAATGGTGGGTATATCTGCTTGTTGGTATTGCCGGTCTGGCGGCAGGAGCCATAGCAGCTTTAGTGATATAGATTATAAGTCGCTGATTATGAAATCGTTTGTCAAGATGCGTTTGAGGCGTTCGGTATTGTCTGTTCTTACTTTTCTTGTCTTGTCATCAGGCTTGGCGGGGGCTCAGGCCCTTGACAATATGACAAGGCGCAAGATGAATCTGGCGGTACTCAATGTCTTGGATGATTACCAATTGGCTACCGCCATAAATTCAAAGTCAGACAGATACCGTTTCATCCAATTGTTTGAAAGTCCGGATGCTCTGATATTCTGCGATTTGTTCAATAGTGGAGAATCCTTCAAAACAAAGATCTCCGCTCAGGATTATGCTGACTTACTGATGAACAAATGTGAGAATGTCAACGCCGACATCGCAGATGTTAAAAAAGGAGATTATTACTATGACTCAGAGTCTGTATGGCATTGTAAGGTGACATTGGACAAAACTTTGACATACAATGACATGAATGGAGTCCTTTTCCCTCCGTTCAGCGACTCGCCGGCTCCTTTTCGGTTAGAGGTTGATATGGTTTATGATGAGAGTTCCGAGAGAATGAAGATTCATAGCATAAACTGCCTTAACCAAGACGTATTCATACCGATGAACGATTATTATATCGTTCAACGTAACAAGGAAAAGAAAGATTCATTGCGAGATTGTCGTGTGACCATTAAGCGGCAGCCTTTGAAGTTTAATAGTTTTGGACAGGCATTCGCTGAAAAAGGTAAGGTCGAATATTGGGATTATGACGTTAAGGTCGATAAGAAACTTATTGCGGAGGATGATTCTTATGAGATGGTCATTCTGAACTATAAGAAGAAGTCTTTCCGGATCAAGGCTCATTATGGGATGACCTATAATTCCCGTTATGACATCCGGTCCGTTACGAATTTCACCAGAAAGGAGTCCTCCGGAAAAGAGGCCGGGGTTGATATAGGCTTCTCTTTTTCAGCCAGCAAGGGTTTCCGGTTTGGATTGTTTACAGGTGCGACAGCATCATTGTCCACAATGAATCTGGCCGTTGACAACATTGTGTATAAGTATAATACCATTGATGGCTCCGGTCAGGAATATACGAGAAACTACAACATCTCATCCGCGGCGCAGGATATTAAATTCATGGATGTCGCGGTTCCGCTATACATGAATTTGAATTTCAGAATCGCCAGTGGGGTTTCGTTATATTTTGACCTTGGCGGCCGGGCCTACTTCAATCTGCTGGCGGACGTCAGCCCTATGAAACTTGATGGCACGATTGTCTCAAAATATCCGAAACAGACTAAGACAGAGACTTTCGCCGTGTCTACGAATGAGTTTTTGTCTCCTAAGGCATTTGAGAGGGAAAAGATGGATTATTCTGTTTTCGGCAATGTTGGATTGGAAATTTCCATTGTCCGCAACTCAGTGTACCTGCTGGCTTCCGCCGGGTATGAATACGGCCTGACGTGGACATACAATTCTGACGAGAATATGTTCTGCGGGCAGTCGCAGTATCCTTATGTATATTATGCGCCATATGGAAAGGATGTCGTTTTCCGGCCTTTTGCTGATTGCCTGTCTTTCAGAAGA
Source organism: Bacteroidales bacterium UBA1628 (assembly GCA_002321335.1). Classification (GTDB taxonomy): domain Bacteria; phylum Bacteroidota; class Bacteroidia; order Bacteroidales; family UBA932; genus Cryptobacteroides. Next base: position 14,251 of record DCMG01000087.1, read on the forward strand.
GAATGTTTATGGTTTAATGTTGGTCTGATGTTGAAATTGTAATGTTATGATACGTAAATTTAAATGTAAAAATTGCGGTCACGTGTATGAAGCGGATGAACTTAATCCAAACTGCGTGAATTGCGGGTCAGATAATGTGACTCCATACAAACCGATTTCACCGGTCGTCAAGGTTCTTGCGGTGGCGGTACTAGGTTTAGGTATAGGCTTCGGTTGCGCTAAATTGGTGTCGATCTTTGTAAATAATACCGAGATTGTCAGTGACAAAGGTCAGGATGGCATGTCGTCAATTCCATTGTCGCCAGGCGGCGGTGGAATCAATTTGCCGGACAATTCATCAGATACCGAGGACACTAATGTAGGTAATGGCGAGGCCTTGATGGAAGTCAGTTCAGGCAAGCCGGAAATAGTTTCGGTCTCAGATCCGGTCTATGCCAACGGCTCCTACAAATTCGAAGTCAAGGCGACAACAAAAGATGGAGATGACATGGTCTTCAATCTTTATGCGACCGGGGTCGTCGATCCTGTCGCATATTCATCAAACGGTGTTTTCAGAAATATTCCACCTACTGAAGATGAAACGGGAATCTACACCCTTGAAGTCAAGAATTCGAGGACTGGTGAATACACGTCTTGTCCTGTTTCCGGCTTTGTTCAGCAGGTTGAGAAAAAGGTGATGGCAAAGAAACTCTCTGTTGAAGATTTGCAGAAGATGTTTGATTCAGGCTCTGTGCCATCCAATGTCAAGTCCAGTTTCGCTTCTGGCTATAAAATCGTATGCTCAGGGTTGGCAGAGGATGAAACCGCTCCGGACAGATATGAGGAGATATTAAACAGGCTGATCGCGTCTTGGTCAAGTGTGGTAGTGACCGGAGTCAAATACAATGACAGAGACCAGATAACTTCCATTAATGTTAAAGTGAATTATTGATGGTTAAGAGAATTTTAGCCCTGTTTGTCCTAGCGTTCTTATTCTGGCATCCATGTTCCGCCATAGTCGATCCGGCATCTCAGGAGTTGCGTTTTATTTACATAACCAACACCATAGATACTCCGACCGCTTCATTGACCAAGCATTTGAAACAGGTGTATAAGGATGGGATAAACTATGGGTATCCTACAATATTCTATCTGTCCAACATGAATAATTCCGTGGTCGCGACAGTCGGTCTTGGACATGATGATTCGAAGGCTTTTGGCGAGATCATAAATATTCTCCAGACGAGCACATACAATAATATTGACGCATATCAGGATCTGGAGAACATTAAGGAAATCTTTGATGCTGTGGACTTTTTGAATGAGGATGGCAAGTTTCAATACCAATCGATGGTTTGGGATTTCTTTATCAATCAGTCTTTTTGGGATTTGCACTATAATGACAAGATAATCGCTGGGATATGTTATGTTCTTGACATAGACAGCCTTCCTGATGGTTGTTTCCGCATCAGGGTTCAATATTCCGGTATGGGTGATTTGACATATGACATCCGTAATCCTTTGGGAACAAGACTTGATTGTTCCAAGATTGCTAATTTCGACTTAATCAAATTTGAATGATGAAAAGAAATATATTGTTGATTTCTTTGGGGGTTCTCATTAATTGCGGGGTGGTGTTTTCAGCGCAGCTCCCATCTAAATGTTCAGTATATAAACCTCAGGAACTGCTTTCTGAGGTTCTGAAGGAAAGCGCGGCGGAGAAACTGGTCCGCTCGGGTTCTTATGGTCAGAACGCAAAACCGGCAAAGCTTATGTACTGGGATGTGTTCAGTGACCGTGATGACAATATTACTTATGCTGAGCCAAACAATGCGAAGCCTTTTGGTAAATTGTCTTTCAACGAGAAGGTCAGAATAGCTAAGATTTCCGGAGAATATGCGATGGTTTATTCTGAACCGAATGAGACTGTCAACTATCCGGAAATCTCAGGTTCTGCTGTGTTCAAAGGTTGGATTCCTATGAAAAACCTTCTTTTGTGGAGTTCATGCCTCGCCAATGACCGAGGGATATATTTCAAGGCTCTTTTGTGTGTCAACGCGGACCAGCGTGACGCCAAGACTTTCGGTGTCGGGTACAGAAGTCCGGAGGATAAGTCCAAGACAGTAAGGCTTTCTACGGATATGCAGTTCTATTATGTGATGAAAAGAGGCAGCAACGGAATGGTTCTGTTGGCGACACAGCACAAGATAGATGGACTTAAGGGGTTGATTTCCAACAAACTTTTGAAAGCGTGGGTGCCAAGTGAGTCATATGTGCCTTGGAACCAAAGGTCTTGCATTGAGCCAACGTGGGAACATGAGGATGTTGAGTATTTCGCATCCCGTAACATAACCTCAAAAATCTACGATTCCAAGGAATTGACAGGTGATGTGGCCAGCACAGTGCCGTTCCGCAAGAGCAATGCGCCTTATGATCAGTATCAGTACCGTATGGCTCCGGAGGCATTGCGTTTCCCTATTCTGGACGGAACAACCGCTGATGAGTACGAATGTTCTTCATTCACAAGTTCCGGGGGATCGGCCAATGTCTCAGCCAAGCAGCAGGAAGCGGTGAAACTCGAGCAGAAAAAGAAAGTGGAGTTGGAGAAGCTGCTGCACCTTAATCTGGCGATTGTCATAGATGGGACGTCCTCGATGGATCCATATTTCCCGGCTGTGGAAAAAGCCATCAAGGATGGATGTGCCTTCTTTGACAAGAATAAGTTCAAGATCAAAGTCGGTGTCTTGATCTACCGAGATTATGCTGACGGAACCCAAGGACTTACCGAGATTTACAATTTCACCAATCCGGGTGATCCGGGATTGTTCTCATTCCTATCCACAGGAGGCGCTTACGGCATCAAGAGTTCTGCGGGTGACAAATCTTTCACTGAGGCCTTGTTCTATGGTATCAATGAGGCTTTGGACAAATTCCCGTTTGACAAGGATCAGAGCAACCTCATGCTTGTGGTAGGCGATTGCGGCAATGCGGTGGATGATGCCAAGGGACCATCCGCCGATCAGATAGTGAGCAAGCTTGCGGCAAAGAATGTGAACCTCTTCGGATTTCAGGTACGAAACCTTAATCAGGAGGCTTGGAATCTCTACAACAGACAACTTCTGCAGATAATGAAGAAAAGTCTTCAGAAGAAATACGAGGCGTTCCAGCAAAGCGATGACATGCTGAAAAAGTCTGAGATACGCCTGAGTGATGGTGTACGCGCCAAAACCACGGCGGATGGTCAGAGATTCAGCAATGTGAGCGTCAAGGATTCGGATCAGAAATATTTCGGCGAGCATAAATATGCCACGGCGGGAACCGAGATCTCCGCTCAGGTGCTTGCCACATTGATGAAAGAGTCTATTGGTGGCTATGCGCAGAGTGTCCAGTCCCAGTTGGATCTTCTTGTGAACACAGATGTGAACGACCTGTCTGACAATCTTGTCGAGAACGATTTCGAGGGCAGTGAGGATGTCCTTAAGGCTGCCACTGTCAATGTCAACAAAGCCTGGCTGCGCAAAAGATTGGGCAGCGCCATGCCGAAAGGGACGTCGCAGCTTATCACATTCCGTGGATGGACAGCCAAGAAAGATGACAGTGGCAGGGATTTCTACAAGCCTGTATTGTTCATTTCTTCAGAGGAATATGATGAGTTGATGATGAGGCTTAAGCCTGTGGATGATGTTGCCAGGCAATCTACATCAGACAACAGGCAACCGTATGTGAACGCTCTCAAGGCTCTGCTGAAGAGCATGATTCCAGGCATCACGAACGAGGAGATGGAGAGAAAAGGCATCGCCGATGTCATGAATATGATCGCGGGTCTTAATGAATCTTCAGACGCCTTGAAAGGTCGGACGCTTTTGGAAATATCCGATGAGGCTGCCGTCAAACCTACTGAATACCGCAGAATGGTCATGGACTTTGACAGAAAGTACAAGAATCTTGACTTCATCAAAAACAATCCTTACAAATATGTTAGGGAGTTCAACGGTGTGAAGTATTATTGGATTCCGATTGAGAATCTGCCTTAAACAAGGTTGTTATGGATAAATTGTTTGAGATACATAACCTTAGATGCTCATACGACAAGCATTACCGTGAGGGCGTTTCCAAAACGGTGCTCCACATAGATGACTTGGTCTTGCCTAAAGGGAAAAAGATATTCATTGTCGGCGAGTCAGGAATAGGCAAGAGCACTATTCTTGAGGTGCTTGGGATGATGAACAATACCATAGTCCCGGATGTGAACACGAAATTTTTGTTTTATCAGAGCGAGGAGAAGCCTGTTGACTTGTTGGAGATGTGGAAAAGGGGCAATGATGAAGAGTTGTCTGACTTCAGACGTCGGAATTTCAACTTCATATTCCAGAGCACGAATCTGATGAGAAACTTCACCGCGTATGAGAACATCGCCATAACCAGAATGATTCAAGGCTATACCAAGTTCTCGTCTTTCCGCAAGGTGGACAAGATTCTTGCAGACCTCGGTCTTGATCATGTGGATGAGAACAGAATGGCTCAGGAATTGTCTGGCGGCCAGCAGCAAAGGTTGGCTTTCGCAAGGGCGGTCCTGCCCGATTTCACTGTGCTGTTCGGTGATGAGCCTACAGGAAACCTTGACAGCGACAATGCCGTAAGGGCGATGTCGTTGCTTTCCGCAAAACTGAACGAGCTGCAGAACAGTTCCGCGATAATCGTGTCCCACGATATGCATCTTGCCGTGACATTCGCCGACATCATCATCAAGATTCGTAAGAAAGAGCATCCTCGCAAGTCTGGCGCGGACGAGGTGACTTTCTATGGTCTTATAGACAAGCAGAGTGTTTTTGTGCCGTCCGAGGAAGGGGAAAGTTGGTCAAACGGTTCAGAGAGCCATGATCGGGAAGATTTTGAGAAATTTCTGAAAAAGATTTGAGTATGTCGCTGCTGAAGTATTTATCAGAGGATTTTTTTAAGTTGTTCGTAAAAAGAGAAGGAAAAGTGGTGTTGGGAAGGCACTTTTCCAATCTTTGGTTGTTGGTCTGTGTGCTGACACTTACATTTTTGGCGATAGCATTCAGCAATGCAAGTCTCAACTATCTGTCCTACAAGATGAATGACCCGTTCATCAACTGGGTGGACATTCAGAATGACTATGGTGAAGGGGATATAGACGGTCTTTTGGAAGGACTGTCAGACACGACAAAGCAACAGGAATATCATTTTGTGGCATATCAGGTTGATTATACCAACCACTATATGTTTTTCGGGAAAGACAATTCGCAGATCCAATATCTGAATTGCCGCTTCTTCCAGTCGTTCGCCGATAACCCATTGCTACAAGCTATCCTTGGTGAGGACAATGTCGTTGATGGTGTCTCAATTACGGCGGATCGGCTTCGTGATGACATGATCGGTGTCATCATAACAAAGGATGTCATGACCAAAATGGGCTATGCGGATGATTTCCCTGCCTATATTGACCTTTGCCGGTACAGTGCAGGTGCGGACACTTTAGGGTTCGACTTGTATCAAGGATTCGCCCATGTGCCGGTTCCTGTGATTGCCGTTGTCAGGCGCCTTCCTAAGAACATGGATGTCATAGCCACGCGTTTCTTCTATGAGCAACAAAGAAACGACATGACTTATCCATTCAATCTTAATAATATAGAGTATGCTTCATCCTTGTATTACTATATTCCTGAAGGATGCGACAAGGAAGGCATGAAGGCTTTCCTGATGTCGGACAGTGGTGACAGTTGTTTTGTCAGGGATGCGTACCTGCCGCAGCAGGCCTCGTTCAAGGATGGTTCTTTCATCTCGCTTCAAGGGAAGTCCGGCTCGATTCTTCCGGAAACGGCGTGGAAGATTGACTCAGACTTCATGGCGAAATATGAAAGTGATGGTGTTCTGAGAGTTTATGACTATTCTTTCAGTGACTACTCGCTGCCTCAAGGCTCGTTCATATCCGTTCAGTTCAACGATTTGAACAAGATAAGGGAGTTTGAGTCTTTTGCCAAAGACACATATAAGGTCAAGATTGAAATGTCTCAGATCAATGCCAAGGAGAACTTCAATTCTGTCAGCATCATGGCGAATATCCTGTCATGGGCCATCATAGCGTTCTCCATAATATGTATTATTCTGTTCATCGTGAACCTTCTTCAGTCATATTTCCAAAAGGTCAAGAAGAATCTGGGCACATTCAAAGCCTTCGGCATCAGCAATAAGGAACTCATCGGAATATATATGCTAATCATGATGGGGACCATTCTTGCAGCCATGGTCATTTCGATAGTACTGATATGGTCTGTCCAATCGGTTCTTCCATTGGCGGGACTGATGAAGGACGGGGCTTTCAATTATCTGTCGTTATGGAACAACAAGACCTTTTACTCGATCGCTGTCATTCTGGTCGGATCGGCGGTTACGGTATTGCTTGTGATGAAGCGGCTTCTCTCTGCCACACCTGGTGATTTGATATATGACAGACAATAGTTGATCAAGTACGATGAATATGAAACATCAAGTATTGAGCCTTATAATTTGCGCGGTTGCCTCAAGCGTGTGCCTTTCCTGCAAATTTGATGATTCCAACCTGTATCCGGAACAAGTCGGGAACGGTGCGGCTTTGTCTGTCGGAGACAAACAATCATTGTCTCCGACCGGAGGAAATTTTACATTTACATTCACGTCTCCTACCGATTGGGTGCTTTCTGATTGTCCGTCTTGGCTTACATTCTCGCAGACATCCGGTAAATCAGGAAGCAGTACAATTACTGTCAGCGCCAAACTTAATGACACAAGAGCCGACAGGAGTGTTGTGGTATCATTCCGTTCTTCTGCATATGTTGTCCTGATGACGGTTGTACAGGAACGCCCATATCTCAGAATCAACAATAATGATTTCGACTTTGATTGGGACAGCAGCCGGGACTATTTGGCATCCGGGCTGCCGCTGACCATTGAATCAAATGTTGATTGGGCTTTTGTCAGTCCGGCTGTCTCATCAGGCAACCCAACCTTGGCTCATTTCGGAATCTCAGAGAATGTTGGTAAAGGCAACATGAATATCAATGTTCTTCCTTCTGTCATGAACACAGATAAGGAGGACTATGACATGACCGTACGTTTGGCGGCTGTTACTTATGATGAGCAAGGGCGTATTCAAGAGATTCCGTCAAAGGCGATCGATGATTTCAACATTCGTTTCTTTCAGAAGCACATTAAATTCCTCATCAACGAGACAATAGAACCGATTAGTAATTCAATACCGGAACTTGGAGACACGTCTCTGGTATATCATATTGACACTGAGGTGCCATGGAAGGTTCAGATGTCCGCGGACGGCCAGACTTGGCAGGATGGGCTGCCGACATGGATAACATCCAACCGGAAAAATGCGGCTGCAGGTGCGGCTGACCTGTCGCTTTCTTGGCGTAACACTAATTCGGTCAACACCACCAACGGAGGTGTGAACCCCTATTCTGAGAACCGTTTTGTGCATTTGCGCATCATATCCACTGATCCTACCATGGTGAGTGAGAACAAGATTGTTTACCGCAATATCGAATTGGTTCAGAGACCGTATATCCTGACTCTTGGTGGCAGTGCCGGGACTTCAGACGTCAGGCTGGAAAATGATGGGGCGGCAGACAAACAAATGAATATACAATCTTCCGGATCGTGGAAAATTGAGAATGTTCCATCATGGATGACGGTCTCTTCAACTGCCGGTGTTGGAAATCAGACAGTTGTCTTTAAGGCGAAAGAACGGAATCTGGCTACATCTGATCTTACATCTAGCGGTTTCAGACTTGTTAGCTTGAGAAACAGCATGGTATGCAATATTTCCGCTGTTCAGGACCGATTCAAATTTGACCTTGAATATCCGAACGTGCTGAAGGCCATACCTACTCGGAGCACGAAGTCATATTCAGTTTCCTTGGAATCTTCCGGCGGGTGGGAAATTTCCGGCCGGCCGGACTGGTTGGATATTTCTCAGTCTTCTTCTGAATCCCAAGGCCGGTTTGATATCCTTGTCGGCGCGAATTCGGCCAATCCGGACGAGAGCACAGACAGGTCTGCGAATATCGTATTCACGAGCCTGATTCACAAGGAGGCAGGGAAAAATTTGACACGTACGATAAACGTCAGGCAAAGGAAATATTCATTTGACCTCACCCAGTCATCTTTGGCTACCATTCCGGCATACAGCGAGAAATACGACTGCCGTTTATTTGTGGTATGTTCCGGTGACTGGAAGATAAGTTCGCATCCAAACTGGCTTGTGCCTGATGTCTTGTCAGGGGATGGGTTAAGTGATGTAAACATAGCCTTTACCCCTTCTTACAATACCAAGGTGTCCTCAAGGACCGGCAAGATAGAGGTGACGGACAATTATAAGGGAACGGTGAAATCCATAAATGTTTCTCAGGATGGATTTGTATTCGATTCAGAAAGCAAGACTTTCTCTGATATCGATGTCATTAACAATAAGTCATTTACGGTTGATTTCAATCTGACGGCCGGAGCCCCTTGGGAGATAGAGTCTGGATATGGGTCTTGGGTGGTTCCTGACAAGGTTAGAGGTAACGGAAGTTCTCGCATAACCTTCACTCCACAGCCAAATCCTAACACAAGCAAAAGATCAACCACGGTAAGGATTCATTCAACTGTCAACAATGCGTACAAAGACATCGTGTTCCTGCAGAATGAATATGTGTTTGACACGAAGGCTGAGTCATATTCCTTCACAGAATTGTCTTCGGACAGGAAAGCCATAAAAGTCACCTCATCCGGTGACTGGAAAGTCAGCAATTGTCCTTCGTGGGCTAATCTGTCAATGTCCAGCGGCGCTGGCAGCGGTACTGTTTATCTGACAGTGGAAAAGAATGTGAACAAGAGCGAACGTACCGAGTCTTTCACAATCGCCAGCGTTCTTAACAGAAACCTGACGAAAACGGTCACCATCTCACAGGATGCGTATGTGTTTGACACACAATCGGAAAATTTCTCGTATGATCCGATCAACGGGAAGAGCGATAAATTCAATGTCGTTTCGTCCGGAAACTGGGTGGTGAAGGATTCTCCGTCTTGGGTCGGACTGTCACACAGTAGCGGTTCCGGCGCTGAAGGCGGTAAATCTACGACCGTCACCATCAATCCTTCAAACAACTTGAATGAATCCGGTCGTTCTGCGGTCGTGAAAATAGTCAGTGCGGACAATTCATCATTGGTTAAGAATATCAATGTGAGTCAAAGTGCGTTCGAGTTCTCGTTGTCTAGCCAATCCCTTTCGTTCTCCGCTTCAAAAAGTACCCCTCAAAAGGTTACGGTCAAATGTTCAGGTGCATGGACAGCTAAATCCGATGCCTCGTGGCTGGGCGTGACGACAGACAATGACACATTGCTCATCAGCGTTTCGGACAACACCTCTTCTGAGCGCAAAGGCTCAGTGACTGTTACCAGCACGATGAACAACAAGACTTTGACCATATCCGTGACTCAAGCCAAGAAAAAGTAACAAGAAATGTTCAACATATTAAACACAATATTATGAAACGTTTATTTATTATTGCCATGGCCGTAATTATGGCCTCATCATGTTCTGTGCTGCACAGGGCTGTTGTTGAAAATCCGGTTGAGTCCCATTCTTTGTCATCGGACAGCAAGGCCTCGCTCAATGTGTCCTCCACTAAAGTGTCTTACGTTTATCGCCCTTCAAAGGATGATGCGAAAACGTTAAGCATTGAGGATTTGAAAAAAAATGCTGTCTACGAGGCGTTGGAATCCAATGGAGGTTATGATGTGCTTGTAGGGGCGAATTACTATGTCACTGCGAAGCATGGTTTCTTCTTCAGCAGGAGAGTCACGAGCATCAAGGTTTCCGGTTATCCGGCTGTCTACAAAGATTTCAGGGATGCTCCCGAGAATGTGATCCCTGTAGATGGAGTCAACGTCAAACTTGACCTTAAATAACAATGCTTTAGAATGGAGATTGTGAAACTCAATCTCGATTTTGAATATTTACGAGCGTCCGGAACAAGATATGTTGTCCGGACGCTTGTTGTTCTTGTTCACAAGTAATATAGTTCGGTTTTGATGATATTGTATGTGGTTGCCATTCATCGCCACTCAGCCGTATTCACGGGCATTGTCAGTTTTTTTTGTGTGAAACGTCAGTAATTTAGGAAGAAAGTGGATTTTTATGCTATATTTGTAAGACATTAACTGAAATCCTATATGGTTCTGCTGATAGTTTACATGCTGGGAACGCTGGGTGTGTCGTTTCTTTGCTCGCTTCTGGAGTCGGTGCTGATGTCCACGCCGCTCTCTTACATCACGATGAGGAAGGAGCAGGGGTACAGGCCGGCGGAGAAGTTTCTGAAGTACAAATCTGACCCGGACAGGCCTCTGGCGGCGATTCTGTCATTGAATACGATCGCCAACACGCTGGGTGCGGCGGCGGTGGGCCGCCAGGCGACCATTTTGTTCGGAAGCACTTGGTTCGGAATCATTTCGGCTCTGACGACATTGCTGGTGTTGGTCTTCTCCGAGATTGTTCCTAAGACCATAGGAACCTCATATTGGAAAAACCTTATGGGTTTTGTCACATCGGCCATTTCTTTCCTGTCTGTTCTGATGTGGCCGCTTGTGATTATGGTCCGCCTGATCACCAATCTGATGACCAAGGATGATGACGAGGCTACCGTCAGCAGGGAAGAGGTGACGGCGATGGCTAACATCGGGGCTGAGGAAGGCGTGATCGACTCTGACGAGAACAAGGTCATCCAGAACATCATGAAGCTGGACAATGTCAAGGCCTGCGACGTGATGACCCCGAGGATTGTCGCGATGACGGCGCAGGAGAACATGTCACTGAAGAATTTCTACAAGAACGACACTTACCTGCATTTCTCCAGGATTCCTGTTTATGCGGATTCTCCTGAATACATCACGGGCTATATCCTTCTCAGTGACGCGCTTGAGGGACTCGCCGATGATGAGTTCGACAAGAGGCTTGTTGAGCTGAAGCGCCCTATCTCTTTCTTCAAGGAGGAGGACTCCTGCGGCCACATCTGGGAAGAACTGCTCAAGAAGCACGAACAGATCGGTCTCATCATTGATGAATATGGCTGCTTCCAGGGCATCATAACCCTTGAGGACATCATCGAGACCATTCTCGGCCTTGAGATCATTGACGAGAACGATCAGGCCACGGACATGCAGCAGTTCGCCCGTGAGCGTTGGGAACGACGCCAGAAGCGGTTCCGTACAATCGTGCTTCCAAAAGAAGAGGAAAGGGATAAAGATAATCAGTAACGCTCGGATACTATTGATTTACAATCATCACAATATCGTTTTATTGTGATGATTTTTTGATTATATTCGGGAAAAGATGTTAATTTGCATCAGGATATTTTAAATTTTTATTATGAAAACTAAATTCATGGGCATCATGGCGCTTATCGCGTCCATTATCGCCACAACAGCTTGTCAGAAGGACAACGCTGATGACACTTGGAGACAGATTCCTGTCGGCCAGATCTCCGTGGAAAGCGGCAAAGCTGTGGTCACGGTCAATGAAATTCCAGAAACAGACGGAACCGTTCAGTTTGTTGCCGAGAACGAGGACGACGCTACTCTGAATTTGACCGGAATCGTGCCTGGTTATGCGGAGATTCAGGTTGCTGTTGATATTCAGAAGGAATCTGATGACTCTTTCGCGTTCAAAGGTTCCACAACCCTGTCAACACCTCCTTCAATCGCCGCGACTCTGCGCAGCACCGAAGAGAACCCTTGCTATGCTGTCAACGTGGAAGGAACTATAACTCTCGAAGGCGTGATCAATGTGGCTGTCACCACTCAGGTTCAGGGGACTTCAGCTTTTTTGGTCGGAACTTGGAGTCTGACCCGCCAAACCAAGGTGGATTTGACACTAACACCGGTAAACGGCCCAGTTCATATCACATGGAAAGCCGCAGGGGCGGCAGGAACAGCCGTGTCTGCAATACTTCCAACTGTGAATATGCTCGCATGTCAGTTGGTTGCTGAAACACTCGATCAGGTGACTTTCGATGAGTCTGGCAACATCATGGCCAAATACTATGAGGATCTGGATTTGGGTGAAGACCCTATGTCCGCGATCAAGGCTCTTGTAGGAGAGGTCAAGCCTGATTTGAAAGGTAATGTGACGTTCAAGGCACACCACAGTGACTGGACCACTTCACCAAAGGCTAATCTTGCGTTCTGGTACGCCTTCGACAATTCCCTTTTCGTTGTCCCTGATGTGTCAGCCATCTCCAAAGCCGCTGATGACTTCTCTGATTCAAGAACTGACATTCAAGAGACGGACATCTCCTCCTTCCTTGAGATTCTTAACGCTTTAAAGGAATATGGTGTTGATGTCAATGCCATCAACGCTGAACTTCGGAAAATCCTGAGCAGGGGAATAGAATTGAAATATTCACTGGACGGCGGCAATCTCAAGGTCTATGTGGACAAGAACCAGTGCGATCCTATGGTCACCGCCCTTATTCCGGCCCTCTCTGTCCTGGATACTCTGTTTGAGCAACTCTCTCAGTCAAACGATCCTGAGGATCAGAAGACTGTCGCCAAGATCAAATTGATTATGGACATCCTTGGTCTTGAGAAACCATCCGATTTAGGAACACTTTGGAAGGCCACGACCGAATTTGAGTTCGCTCTTAATCTGAATAATCAGACAAATTAACTGAATATATCAAACTCTTACGTAGTGAGGGAGTTCCGCTGGAATGATCATCGAGATCTCGCAAAGTCCGGCGACATCTCCCTCTTTTTTTCGTACACTTTGGAAGGTCATTATGCGCAAGTCGTTCTTTTGATAGGGTATAAGGTTGATTGTCATTTGTTTCCGAATCTCCACCCGAATCCCAGCATCAGGTTGTTGGGGTCGTGGAAGTCGTGAAGTTTATATCCTATGTGAAGGAAAAGGCCTTTGTACAAGTCTGCCTTTAGAGCTAATGTTTGGTAAAAACCGGACAGTTCCTTGCCTTTGTAGATGAAGTTGCGTCCGAAACCAATGTTGACCGAAAAAATAGGCATGACAAACTCCGCTCTTGCTGACAGACCGGTCCCGAGTTGTTCGGAGAGAGGAGGGCGGAAGAATTTTATATTGCCATCATCGCCGATGCCAGCGACATGCTCCCCGAGATTGGCGCTCTCGTCGTATTGGATGTCAAGGGACAGACCAGCTCTGAAAAACTTGTTAACCCTGTACAAAGGATTAATGTTCAGGCCTAACACCGCGAACTTCCCTTCGGAAATATATGGTGTATCATTCCACATCAGCCCTTTTGCCCTTCCCGCTCCGTACAGGATCACATCGTACGAGAGCCTTTGCGTGAACCGTTTCCGGCTGAAGGCTTCAACCGGTCTGTGTTTAGGGGTCAGTTCCGAACTTGCAACAGGGCCGAACAGCCTTGCCGCCCCCAGGCGCATGCCGACGGTGTTCACTCCTGAGTTAGGGTAGCAAGTGTTTCCGTTGGAAAAATGCGTCATATCTATTCCGGCAGACAAGACCCAAGGTGCGGCAGGTCTCCAAGTCAGCATGAATCCGACATTGATGTAGGCGTTGAGCCTTGATCCGACCACCAGATTCTTGTCGTTTATGAAATTCGGGTTCAAGTCCCCGTAAGGGTCGTATGGATGCCAGCCGAACGAAAGGCCGAAATTCCATTCATAGTCAAATGACAACTTGCGGGAAAGCCTCGCCAGTCTCGCTCCTTGGAATACATAAACAGCCGCAGGTGAGCCTATTTCTTCCTGATCGAAAAAAGTGTTCCACGCCAGTCCGATCCCTTGATAGGAGGTCGGGTACATTTTCCCGAAGTGGCTGCTCTCAGGAAAGGAGAATGAATATTGCAAGTGTGCGGATCCACTTTTGTCAAGACGCTTGCCAAGCGCATTCTCTCCTCTGAAAAACTTGTGGGAGGGAACAATAAATGACGGACGGACATTGACTCCGATTCTGTGGGTTATCTTCGTAGAGTCGGCTGAATGGCCTTCTGCCGGAGTCATCACAGCTGATGCCAATGCGCATATCAGGAAAAATTTTATGAATATACGGATGTCTGTCATTTCTTGTCAACATAAAACGTGTACTCTCCGTTCGGAGCCTCACTGGTGAATGTTCCGTCAACTTTCACTAACTTGCCTGTACCCTTATTCCTGAGCACCATGGTGTAATCAGTCTCGTAGGTGTCAACGTACCAAAGCATTCCATAGTACCATGAAAACTCATTGGTCGGTGGAAATCTCATGACAACCTTAGAGTCGTCATCCAGCGGATAACGCTCTGTCTCATAGCTGTACTTTATCCGTTCTTTGTCGTTGAACGCCAATTCACCGTGATTAAGAGCCCTGTCCGGCACCGGAACCATGAAGTCGCCGCAAAAGTGCCCGAACTCCATATCGTCGGTAAAAGAGACTTTTCGTTCGGCGTTAGGGAAAACTTCGCACGGGACGTACAAGGTGTCCGGCCCTGGATTCTTGAAAGAGGTCGGCCCCCAGCCTTTCTCGAACTCCGGCAATGTTCTCTTGACAATCCCGTTCCATTCCATACTTTCAAGTTCATATCCGGAACTGCGAGGTTGGGTGACCGTCAATGTGTCATATTCAAATGAAGAGGCGACGACAACATCCACTTTAAGGTCTGAATCAGAAAAATTGGGCTGGAAGAACATGGCCAGTTCACGCTCCGAGGACTTTTTGTAGAACATCGTGAATCCATTCGCCGTCAGTCTGATTTTGCCATCGACAGTCTCGATAATTTCTGAACTAAAGTCTGGAGACCAACTGGAGCCACCGTTGACACGGACTGAATGCACACGCCAATCGTCAGTCTTGAAACGTACTTTGACAGAGTCTCCGTCTTCAGCTACAGAGAAATATGTGGCAGATGGTCTGATAGGATTGACAAAGGCGTCCGTGTTGCATCCGCACAAAAGCAACGCAAACATCGCCGACAATGCCAGCGATGTTGCAGAAACCTTTGGCACGATACAATGGAGAATTGTATTCATTATTGATTCAAGAAATCCTGAAGTTCCTCGTAAAATCTCTGGGTAGGGAAGCCCATCACATTGTAGAACGAGCCGTCAAGTCTTGTGATTCCCACGTAGCCTATCCATTCCTGGATTCCGTATGCCCCGGCTTTGTCGAAAGGCTTGAAGTTGTCGATATAATAGTCGATCTCTCTGTCGGACAGATTCTTGAAATAGACGTCGGAGGTGACGGAGAAAGTCTTTGTCCTGTGGCTGTCACGGATTGTCACGGCTGTGATCACCTGATGTTCACGCCCGGAAAGGAGTCTGAGCATCCTGACCGCGTCAGCCCTGTCATGAGGCTTGCCGAGAATCTCTGTCCCGCACAGAACCATAGTGTCGGAAGTGACAAGAATCTCTTCATCCTCAAGTTCTCTGTGAAAGCACAATGACTTGCCCTCCGACATTAGTTCGGGAACTCTAGAGTGAGGTGTATCACTGGAATATCGCTCTATGAACGACGTTCCAGCGTCAACAATGAAGTCAATGTCCAGCCCGGCCATCAATTCTTTGCGGCGAGGAGAGTTGGATGCCAGTATGATTCTCTTCCCGTGAGTGTTCATATTCCTAGAAACTTTTTTTGTAGAGAGCAGCGTCGAAATCCCACCGTCCCTGGGCCTTCATCGCTTTCTCAATGTACTCGCGGACGCACGCCTTCCCACCAGGACGTTCCGAGACTATATCAGCAGCTTCCTTGACTTCATCGGCTGCGTCACTCGGACATACTCCGATTCCGGCGGCTCTGATTACTTCAATATCTGGTATATCGTCTCCGAAATACATTACCTCTTCGGGCTTTAGGTGGTGTCTTTTGCAGAAATCCTCAAAGTCTTCAATCTTGATCCGAGAACCGAGATATATATCCTCGGGATTGATTCCGTTGCTGCTGAACCTCGCCCTGATGCTCTGGGAGCGGCCTCCAGTGATCACACCGACCGGAAACCCGTTCATGCACGCCATTCTGACAGCGAATCCGTCCTTGGCGTCGAAAGTCCTGTAAAGCTGGCCTTCCAGATCAGCGAGGATGCCACCGTCAGTCATCACGCCGTCGATGTCGAACGTGAACGCTTTTATATCCTTGAGATCTGTCATTTCAAGTTATGATTTGGCTCCGTTCGGGCCGAATTGAGGCAGATCACCGAGATTGAAAGTTCCTCCCTGCTGTGGCTGGCCGCCTCCGAGGTTGATGAGGCCGAATTGTGCCTCGTATTTTGTCACATTGTCCATCAAGGCATTGAGAAGCCTTTTGGCGTGCTCAGGAGTCAT
>DCMG01000087.1:30674-59322 GCA_002321335.1 Bacteroidales bacterium UBA1628
ATGAATTCGCTGTGCGAATGGGTGATGATCGCAAGGTTTGAATATGTGCCCTTTGCTACTTCCGGACGGATTTCCAGACTGATTTCTTTCTTTTCTTCCATAGTATGTATGTATTTTTGAAGCAAATTTAGTGAAAATTGTGCTATATTTGTAAACTTTGTATATTATAAGCAGCAATATGAGCGAGAAAAAAGAACTTTCCGCGAAGTACAATCCGGCGGAAGTAGAAGACAAATGGTACGCATGGTGGACAGAACACAAATGCTTCCACTCCGAACCGAACGAAAAAGAGCCATACACGATAGTCATTCCGCCACCTAACGTGACGGGAATCCTTCACATGGGTCACGTGCTGAACAACACATTGAATGATGTGCTGATCCGCAAGGCCAGAATGGACGGAAAGAACGCCTGTTGGGTTCCGGGTACGGACCACGCATCTATTGCTACCGAAAGCAAGGTTGTGGCCAAACTCAAGGGTATGGGAATATCCAAAGAGGATCTTACCCGCGATGAGTTCATGAAATATGCATGGGAATGGAAGGAAGAGCATGGCGGAATTATTCTCAAGCAGCTTCGCAAATTGGGGGCTTCCTGCGACTGGGACCGCACAAGGTTCACGATGGAGCCAGAACTTTCCGACGCTGTGATCGCTACATTCTGCTACTTCTATAAAAAAGGAATGATATATAGAGGAGTGCGTATGGTCAACTGGGATCCGGTCGCTCTGACCGCGATCAGTGATGATGAAGTCATCCACAGAGACACCAAGAGCCATTTCTATCACCTTAAATATTATGTTTCCGACGGCAACGGCAATCCGACCGACAAGTACCTTGTGATAGCGACGACCCGTCCGGAGACGATTATGGCCGATGCCGCCATCTGTGTGAACCCTGCCGATGAGAGGCATCATTGGCTGAAAGGTAAGAAGGTGCTTATTCCGTTGATCAACAGAGAGATTCCTGTGATTGAAGATAGCTATGTCGAGATGGATTTCGGAACTGGCTGCCTAAAGGTCACTCCTGCCCACGACGCTCACGACTATGAGATCGGTCTTCGCCACAATCTTCCTGTCATGGACATCATCGATGACCACGGGCGTCTGAATGAGAAGGCTCAGATTCTGGTCGGAGAGGATCGCTTCGATGCCAGAAAGAAGATAGTCAAGATGTTGGAGGAGTCCGGCAACCTTGTCAAGGTGGAGGAATATACCTCCCCGGTGGGATATTCGGAAAGAACCAACGCCGTCATTGAGCCTAAACTCTCCGCCCAGTGGTTCCTCAAGATGGAAGACCTTGCCGCCAAGGCTCTTGAGAGTGTCGAGTCCGGCAAGATAAAGCTGATCCCGGACAAGTACCGGAACACCTACCGTCACTGGATGGAGAACGCCCACGACTGGTGCATCTCCCGTCAGCTTTGGTGGGGACAGAGGATTCCGGCATATTATCTCCCTGATGGACAGATAGTTGTCGAAGAGACTTCTGAGAAGGCTCTTGCGGCGGCTCAGAAGATCAATCCGGCTCTTACCGCCGCTGACCTCAGACAGGATGACGATGTGCTCGACACATGGTTCTCCAGCTGGCTCTGGCCGATCTCCGTGTTCGATCCTCAGAAGCCTGGCCATCCGGAGCACGAGCCGAATAAGGATCTCGCATACTACTATCCTACAAATGATTTGGTTACGGGACCGGACATCATCTTCTTTTGGGTCGCCAGGATGATCATGGCCGGGGACGAGTTCATGAACGACATACCATTCAGTAATGTTTACTTCACTGGAATCGTGCGCGACAAGCTCGGCAGGAAGATGTCGAAGACCCTCGGCAACTCTCCGGATCCGCTTGACCTCATCGCCAAGTACGGAGCTGATGCCGTGAGAATCGGCATGCTGCTCTGCTCGTCAGCCGGCAACGACATATTCTATGATGAGTCTCAGGTTGAGCAGGGAAGAAATTTCTGCAACAAGATCTGGAATTCTTTCCGTCTTGTACAAGGATGGAATGTTGATGAGGAACTTCAGCAAAGTGATGTTAATAAATTGGCTGTAAATTGGTTCGAGAATAAGTTGAATCAGACGATTCTTGCAGTCGAGGACCATTATTCCAAGTTCAGGATCTCCGATGCGCTGATGAGCATCTACAAGCTTTTCTGGGACGAGTACTGTGCCTGGTACCTTGAGGCTGTCAAGCCGGCATTCGGTGAGAGCATCGACAAGGCTACGTATGACGCCACTATCATATTCTTTGAGAAGTTGCTGAAGATGATTCATCCAGTGATGCCGTTCATCACGGAGGAACTTTGGCAGTCCATGGCAGAGCGAAAGGGAGGGGAGACCATCATGTACCAGCCGACTCCTAAGGCCGGCCCTGTCGATGAAAAGGTCATCGAGGAGTTCGGAATCGCTCAAGAGGCAGTGAACGGAATCCGTGGAATCCGCCAGCAGAAGAACATCTCGCCAAAGGAGAGTCTGGCCTTGAAAGTAAAGGGTGATTTTCCAATGAATATGCTTCCGGTGATTACCAAGCTTGCCAACATCTCTTCGGTGGAAAATGTTGCAGATTTCGGTGATGCAGCCGGTGTCTCATTGCTTGTTCGTACAGTGGAACTCTTTGTCCCGCTTGAGGGGCTTGTTGATGTCGAGGAGGAGATCAAGAAGATCGAGACCGAGCTGGAACATCAGCGTGGTTTTCTTGAATCTGTGAGGAAGAAGCTGTCCAACGAAAGCTTTGTAGCCCATGCTCCAGAGAAAGTTGTCGCTCTTGAACGTAAAAAAGAGGCTGACAGCCTTTCAAAGATTGAAAGTTACGAAAAGGCTCTCGCTGCGTTGAAAAACAAGTAATGAAACGAATTTGTTATAGATTGCAACATTTTTGTTATGGTATTTTCTGAGACATCTTTCCCTGTCAGATACTACGAAACCGACCAGATGGGCATCGTGCATCACTCGAATTATATCCGTTACTTCGAGTGTGCGAGGAACAACCTGATGATTGAGTGCGGTTACCCGATAGAGAAATGTGAGGAGGATGGTGTGACAATCCCGATAGTCACAGTGGAGTGCCGTTACAGGTTCCCCGCGAAAATGGGTGATGTCGTCCGCGCTGTCGCTATGATTGACGAGGTTCCTATGGCGAAGCTTTACGTCAGGCAGGCGGTTTACAATCAGGACGGGGTGCTCTGTGTGGAGGGTAAGGTCTCCCTTGGCTTCCTGAACAAGCAGTCCGGCCGCCCTGTGCGTTGCCCAGAAAAGCTGGTGAAGGCGATCGAGGCTCACATAAACGATAAATAGATAACACAAAAATAATTTAGAATATGTTTTTTATAGTTCCTTTGGGCGTTGTAGGTCCTTGGCAGGTGGTGATCATCGCCCTTGTCATCATTCTCCTTTTCGGTGGAAAGAAGATTCCTGAACTCATGAAGGGCCTTGGCAAAGGTGTCAAGAGTTTCAAGGAAGGCATGAACGAGGTTGAGAACCAGATCAGTGACATCGACAAGGATCTCAACTCCACAGCCAAGACTCCAGACAAAATCGAGAAGATCGAGAAGAAATAATGGCGGCAGCTGAGGCTGAGATGTCCTTTTGGGACCATCTTGAAGTGCTGAGGGGAACATTGTTCCGCTCAGTGCTTGTCATTACACTTGTAAGCGTAGTGGTCTTCTGCTTCAAGTCGTTCGTTTTTGACGACATCATCCTGGCTCCAACAAAGAGCGATTTCTTCATCTATAAGTGGCTGAGAATGGGCGATATGCAGATGTCGTTGGTGAATCTGGACATTTCTGCCCAGTTCTTTGTGCATCTTCAGGTAGCATTCGAGCTAGGGTTCATCCTGTCTTTCCCGTATGTTTGTTTCGAGATTTGGAAATTCATAGCTCCGGCTCTATACAAGAATGAAAAACGTGCTGTCAGAGGAGCCTTCCTTTCGGCATCGTTCCTGTTCTATCTCGGACTTGTGATCGGTTACTATCTGATTGTCCCTATCTCGCTTAACTTTTTCATGGGCTACAAGGTAAGTGATGAGGTGATGAACACAATCTCGTTGACTTCGTATATCTCGATGTTCACTTCAACTGTGCTTGCGTTTGGTATTGTGTTTGAGTTTCCTATCGTTGTCGTAATTCTGTCCAAACTCGGAATTGTCACCAGAAACACTCTGGTCAAGTACCGCAGGCATGCTATTGTTGTCATACTTTGCATCGCCGCCATCATCACGCCGGCGGATCCTATGTCTATGTTGATAGCGGCGGCTCCGCTTCTTATTCTGTATGAGATTTGTGTGATGTGCTGCAGGCCGGCTCCACCGGAAGATGCGCCTGAGATTAAAGAGGAGGCATAGAAATGATTTCTATCAATGGATTGACAGTGGCCTACGGAGGCTATACTTTATTGGACAGCATTGATTTCCACATCAGTGAGAAGGACAAGATAGGCCTTGTCGGCAAGAACGGAGCCGGGAAGTCCACGATCATGAAACTGATCTGCGGGCTTCAGAGTCCGACTTCCGGAAGCATAGACAAGCCTAATGATCTCAGAATCGGCTATCTTCCTCAGATTATGGAGCACCACAAGGGGAGGACCGTGATGGAGGAGACATTGACCGCTTTTGACCACATCACAGAGATTCAGTCTGAACTGGACAGTGTCAATGCTCAACTTGCCGAGAGAACTGACTATGAGTCAGAAGACTATCTTTCCCTTATCAACCGTCTCAATGACTTGACGGATGCTATGGCGATGAGCCAGTCGGAGCCTCCTGAGGTTCTGGCACAAAAGACCCTTCTTGGTCTGGGATTTAAGGATGAGGATTTCGGCCGCAGGACAGAGACTTTCAGCCAGGGTTGGAATATGCGCATTGAACTGGCGAAGATCCTTCTGTCAGAGCCTGATGTCCTGCTTCTTGACGAGCCCACCAACCATCTTGACATCGAGTCGATTGAGTGGCTGGAGGATTATCTTAAAGGTCATCGCGGCTCGTTGCTGCTGGTCTCGCATGACAGGAAATTCCTTGACACTGTCACAAATCGTACGGTCGAGATCATGCTCGGGCATATTCACGACTATAAGGTACCTTACAGTAAATATGTGGAGCTGAGGAAGGAGAGGATTGCCCAGCAGATGGCTGCTTACGAAAACCAGCAGAAAATGATAGAGAAGACGGAGGACTTCATCAACCGTTTTCGTTACAAGCCTACGAAGTCCAACCAGGTGCAGTCCAGGATCAAGCAGCTTGAAAAGCTTGACAGAGTGGAGATTGACGAGACTGACAATGTCACTCTTACGGTTAAGTTTCCACCGGCTCCACGTTCAGGTGACATCGTTTTCAAAGGGAAGGATTTAACGGTTGGCTATCCGGAAAAAGTTGTCTTCAGGAATGCGGATATTGAGGTCAGAAGGGGAGAGAAGGTAGCCTTGATCGGGCGCAACGGTGAAGGTAAGACCACGCTTATGCGAGTGATAATGGGGGAGTTGCAGCCAATCAGCGGCGAGGCCAAGATTGGCTATAATGTCTCTATTGGATATTACGCACAGAATCAAGAGGATATCCTTGACCGCAATCTTACAGTGTGGGAGACTCTTGACAACATCGCTGTCGGAGATGTCCGGAACAAACTCCGTGACATTCTGGCTCAGTTCCTGTTCCGTGGCGAGGACATCGACAAGAAGGTCAGCATCTTGTCCGGAGGTGAGCGCGCGCGTCTCGGCATGGCCAAATTCATGCTCCAGCCATATAATGTCCTGGCTCTTGACGAGCCTACCAACCACATGGACATCAAATCCAAGGATATTCTCAAACAGGCTTTGAAGGCCTACGATGGCACGCTCATTGTGGTATCTCACGACCGTGACTTTCTTGAAGGATTGGTCGACAAGATGTACGAATTCCGTGACGGAAAGGTCAAGGAGCATCTGGGCAGTGTCCATGATTTCTTGGAAGAGAGGAAGATAGAGAATCTTCAGGAACTCGAGAGGCGTTTCGCCCCAAAGCAACCTGTTGCGGCGACAGATGATGACAAGGATAGTTCTTTGGCTAGGAAAGAGTTGGCGCAGAAAGAGTTCGAACAGAGACGCAGTGATTCCAAGGAAATACGCAGAATCCGCCACAGGGTTGAATTTATTGAGTCCGAGATAGGCAAGATCGAGGAGAAGATGAAATCCCTCGAAAAAATCCTCTCCGATCCCGGGCCGGAAGACGACATCATGGAACTGACAAGAACATACCTAGAGGACAAGCGTGAGCTTGACCACAAGACATCGGAGTGGGAAAACTTGATGGAAAAATTAGATGTATAAGAATGTTTTAATTTTATAAAGGTTATGAATATTAAATCTTTATTTGCGGTTATTTTCGCCGCGGCTTCAATGCCAGCACTTTCTATGGCCCAGACCAGGACCATAGAGCATGAATATTCAGAGTTTGACGCCATCTCGGTGTCGGATGGCTTCAAGGTCACTATGGTTGAAAAGGATGGTTACAATGCTAAATTCAAGGTCAGCGACGCCCTTGAGAGTTATCTGGAATGTTACGTCAAAGGTGGTACTCTTTACATCGGCATTGATGAAAAGTCAGTCCCGAAAGAGGTTAAAAAATCATTTAAGGGAAAGAACGTAGACGGACCTGTACTTGAGGCTACTGTTTATGTGCCGTCCCTTAACTCGATAACACTCAACGATGATTGCACATTCTCTTGCGATAACGATCTGAGAGCCGGTGCTTTTAAGATGAGCCTTGCGGGCAATTCAAGCATCTCCAATCTAAATGTGGTCGCTGAGTCTGCGGTTGTCTCAGTCAGCAAGAAGTCTAAGTTGTCTTCCTTCAATGTGAAGACTGACAACAAACTTACCGTGAATGCTGAAGGCAGCGCCAGCGCTGTCATTGAATATGCGGCCAAGAGTCTTTCCGTGAATAACTCAGGTTCAGCGGACCTGGCCATTAACGGGCAGTGTGGTGATGCGTCAGTAAGCACGGCCGGCAGCGCGAAACTGTCTCTTTCCGGAAAAACAGGCACACTGAAAGTCACTGGAAAAGGCGGTTCATCAAAGATAGACGCACTTTCGGTTTCTGTAGATGATGTTGTGGTCTCTTTGGATGGAGCGGACCTGACCGTGGCTCCTGGCAAGAACCTTTCTCTTGATCTTGGCAAAGGAGCCAGTGTCTGCTATTCCGGAGATCCAAAGATCAAGATAATCAAGATACAGAACGCGACTGTAACCCGTAAATAATGTTCATTCTGGATTCTCATTGCGACACGCCGACGATGATGATGCGAGGGCGTGACATCGGGATGGACAACGAGAGGGGGCATGTTGATCTGCCGAAGCTTAAGGCCGGCGGAGTCAGTGCCTCTTTCTTCGCTTTATACACACCCCCAGACATGGAACCGGATGCGGCTACACGTTATGCTATGGAGATGATAGGCCGTATTTATGATCAGGTTGGCGTCAATCCAGACGTGGCATCATTGGCCATGTCTCCGGAGGACGCGCTTGAGAATGTCTCCAAAGGTTTGATTTCCATTTTTATAGGAATGGAAAACGGTGCCCCGATCCAAAAATCATTGTCACTCTTGCGTACGTTTTTCCGTCTTGGGGTACGTTATATGACTCTTACCCATAACGGAGACAACGAAATCGCGGATTCTGCGGCTCAGGGAAAACGTTGGCACGGATTGAGCCAGTTCGGCAGGGACGTGATTGCGGAAATGAACCGCCTAGGAATGATCATTGACATAGCACACGCCTCGGACGAGACGTTTTACGATGTCCTTGAATATTCACGTGCCCCGATTGTCTCAACGCATTCCTGCTGCCGTGCTTTGGCTCACCATAGAAGAAATATGTCTGATGAGATGCTGCGCGCGCTTGCCGATAAGGGAGGCGTGATACAAATCAATTTTTATCCGGTATTCCTTTCAGATACTTTTGCGAAGATTTTGTCAGACTCTGGTCTGGAATCAAAGAGTTGGACTGAGCAGGATTGGATAAAAGATCCTTTGAATCCGGCTAAAGCCGCGGCTTGGAACGCGGTGCAGGATGAATTGGCTGCCTTGCCAAGACCTTCTTATAAGGATGTAGTGGATCACATAGACCATGCCGTGAAGGTGGCAGGCATAGACAGCGTCGGCATCGGAACCGATTATGATGGTATTGAGGTGACACCAGTGGGACTCGAAAACATATCAAAAATCAAAGTGATTTTTGATGAAATGTCCCGGCGCGGTTATTCGGATGACCAGATCGAGAAGGTGGCCGGCAAGAATTTCCTTAGAGTGTTCAAAGAAGTTACCGATTATGCAGCCAAATAGTATCTGAACGACGGCAATTGTGGCGGTAACAAAAATGTTTATATAACAAACAAATTTGTTACCGCTATTGATTTTGATTTAGTTGTGGTCCTCAAGGATAAAGAGCCTCAGTTCGTTGAGCGCTGCTGCCGCAAATCTCTCAATATTCCTTTTTCTGTCATTTTTATAGACTTTTCTGACGGTTTTCGTTCCGTTCGGGCCAGCCACTCCAATCCAAACAGTTCCTACAGGGTTGTGTTCATCACCTCCGGGACCAGCCAGTCCTGTGGTAGAGACTGCATACGTGCTTCCGGTCAATTTTCTGACTCCTTCGGCCATGGCGGAAGCCACTTCGGAGCTCACGACTCCATATTCATTGATTGTCGCCTCTGACACTCCAAGGACTTTCTCCTTGACGGGAACCGCATATGAGGTGACAGAGCCAAGGTAATATTCAGAAGCCCCTGGAACGGAGGTTATCAATGATGAAATCTTGCCGCCAGTGCAGGATTCCGCTGCGCTGAGAGTCATTCCCGTGCCACGCAGCAATGCTCCTACGGCATTTTCCAGTGTGTCATCCTTATAGGAATATATCTTGTCCTCTAAAATCGGCCTTAGGCGTGCGAATGCCTCGTCAATGCGTCTTTCTTCCTCTTCTCTGACACCGCCGTAGATTGACAGCCTCAGGCGGACTCCTGTCAGTGGATTCGGGAGGTAGGCAAGGTGCATGTCCTTAGGGAGGCCGTCTTCCCATGACTCGATTTCCTTTGACAACGCCGACTCGGCCATGCCGAAGACCATCACGCACTTATGGAATATATCAGTGAGCTCATTGTGCCTTTTTATGTCCTTGATCACATCAGGAATCGCCCCGACAGCCTCAAATGGGACGCCTGGCAGTGCATATATGGTGGCTGAGTGACCGAACTTTTCCTTAGGGAAACGGAACACCATAACCGGAGCCGTGCCTAGATGGTTGACAATCACTTCGCAGGCCTCAGGAACCAACGCCTGAGCGCGATTGATGTCCAGGACGTCAAGTCCTCTTGCGTGAAGAATCTCGTGGACCATTCTGAGCTGTCCGTCATTGATTACATAGCGTTTGCTCCCTGAAATCTCCGCCAACGCCGCTTTAGTGATATCGTCCTTGGTTGGACCAAGACCTCCGGTAGTGATGACTATCTCATTGTGGGTTAGTTCATTCATCAGATTGTTGATGATTTCCTCGTGGTCATCCCCAAAGGAAACCATTCTTGTGACTTTAACGCCAATCTCCTCTAGCGCAGCGGAAATGTGCGAGGAATTGGTGTCCACTATCTGGCCGATCAGAATCTCGTCGCCGATAGTGCAGATTGATGCGTTTGCCATATTCAAAGTTCTATTTTGTCTGACTTTCAAGGTATTTGTTGATTTTTTTCACGATTGACGGCCCCTCGTAGATGAAGCCGGTGTAGATTTCTATCAGACTAGCCCCGGCATCAAGCATTTCCTTGGCCTGCTCAGGTGACATTATGCCGCCGACTCCCACAACCGGCAATCTTCCAGAGGTGAATTGATGAATATGCTTGACCATCGCGAGGCTTTTTTCGTACAGAGGCGCACCGGAGAGCCCTCCGTTCCCGATTCTCTCTATTTTCTCCTTGCTTGTCCTGAGTCCGTCGCGGGATCTTGTCGTGTTTCCGGCCACGATTCCGTCAATTCCTGACTGCATGCAATATTTAAGGATCTCATCCAACTCCCCGGAGGGGATGTCAGGGGAGACTTTGACGAGAACAGGCTTGTAAACATCATAGCATATTCTTAAATCAAGCAAAGGGTCGAGAATATCCGACAGGTATGAGACATCCTGAAGATTCTGCAAACCGTGAACATTCGGGCAGGATACATTGATGGTGAACATATCCACGAAGTCGTACATATATGAGAAAGCCTTCTTGTAGTCAGCTATCGTGTCCTCGTCTGAAGCGCTCGTGCTGTTTTTGGCGATGCTGGCAGAAATGATAGCCTTAGGCGGATCTTTCTGAATATGCCGGATGGCGTTCTGGATACCTTTGTTGTTGATTCCCATCCTGTTGATGATCGCATTGTCCTGCGGAAGCCTGAACAGTCGAGGCTTAGGATTGCCCGGCTGGGCCTCAGGGGTCAGAGAGCCGATTTCGATGAACGAGAACCCGAACCACGACAGCTCATTGTAACGCTCTCCATTTTTGTCCAAACCGGCGGCCAGTCCGACCGGAGAAGAAAAATTGATGCCGAACACATTTCTGGACAGTGACGGAGCCTTGTGGCTGTATATAAGCTTTATCAGCTTTCCTGCG
Source organism: Bacteroidales bacterium UBA1628 (assembly GCA_002321335.1). Classification (GTDB taxonomy): domain Bacteria; phylum Bacteroidota; class Bacteroidia; order Bacteroidales; family UBA932; genus Cryptobacteroides. The sequence continues at coordinate 41,276 of DCMG01000087.1, forward strand.
AAAGGAATCCGCCTTAGAAGTCCGAGTCCTTTCATGGTCATATTGTGGGCCGTTTCCGGTGATAACTTGAACAAAACTGGCCTGATGAGCTGTCTGTACATATTCGTTGAGTTTTTCTGACGCAAATTTAGATAAATATAGAAATCTATCATCGAAAAACAGCCAAATCTTTGTCAGATTATCTCAGAACCGGATCCTGTCAATCTAACTCTTTGAATGTCCCGTTGTCGTAGAAAACCAGTATTTTCGTAATCCTTGGTATATCAGGCTTGGATTCGGAAGGGGAGACTTGCTCTGCTTGTGCCTTATTCTCAAAGGTTTTGGGCTCGTCAGGGAATAAATCCGGTTCTTGAGATTCGAATAATCGGCCGCTGTCCTTGCTCTGTGCGGGCAATATCGGCTCCTCGGAGGGTTGTGAAGCCTGGCTCTTGTACATTTTGCCTTTTCCGGCAATCAGCCAATCCAGATTCAGATCCGGATAGTTCTGAGACATGCTTTGTATGAAATCAAACCCAGGCTTGTTCCTTCCAGCAAGAATATGTGAGATGCTTGCCTTTGCCACTCCCAGTGTCTCCGCAAGTTGCGACTGTGTTATGTTCTCCGCATCCAAAAAACGTTGCAATCGATTGTTCATTACAAATGTGATTTGTTTACAAAAATAACATAATTAGTTGTAAAATACAACCGAAAATACGTTGTTACAAAAGTAAACCGATGCTCGTTGAAAATGTAACTAAATTAGAATAAGGTTTTGATAATATAATGTATAAATCTGATTAGTAATTAGATTCTTCTTATTATTCTATAGTAGATATGTGTTAATTCGCCCCGAAGCCCGCAGTTTACAGCCAATACCTATATGTAAAATTTATTAAATTATCATTAATTATCTGATATTGAATTAATTAGTTAACATAATACTGATCAATAATATTTTCTTATAACACAAATATTAATTGTTCTGCATATTGTTGTTAATTTTACAAGTGTAACAATTATTTTGACTATTGTAAAACCGCTTTGGCTTGTTAAAATGTTTACTAACGTAGAATCTCGGAGAATTTGATATTTCTTATACTTCGGTTAACTTTGTATGGAATTTTAAAATCTCAAAGAGATGATACCATCAATAAAAATTGAGGATTACAACTACTCTCTGCCTGACGGGCGGATCGCGAAATATCCGCTTGCGGAGCGTGATGCCTCAAAACTTCTTCGGTATGAGAATGGCAATGTCAGCGAGTACATATTCAAGGATATTCCATCGCTCCTGCCTTCAGGTTCTCTTATGATATTCAATGACACCAAGGTTGTGCCCGCCAGACTTCATTTTCAACGGGAAACCGGTGCGCACATAGAGATTTTCTGCCTTGAGCCTGTCAACCCTCCAGAGTATAACACGGCTTTCGCCGCCATTGAGCGTTGCCGCTGGAAATGCGTTATAGGGAATGCGAAACGCTGGAAGAACGACATCCTTTCCCTCTACAATCCTGACAATAATGAGGTGATATCAGCTATGGGGTTGAAGGCCAGCCTTGTGGAACGTAACGGCGAGACAGGAATTGTGGAGTTCTCTTGGAAGGATGGCAAGCCTTTCTCACGTGTTCTGGAGTTGTGCGGCACTGTTCCGATTCCTCCGTACCTGAACCGTGAGACCGAGTCGATTGACACTGAGCGTTACCAGACTCTTTACGCTCATATTCGCGGATCCGTTGCGGCTCCGACGGCCGGGTTGCATTTCACACAGGCTGTCTTGGATGGCATCGCCGCCAAAGGTATTGATTGTGAGAATGTCTGCCTTCACGTAGGAGCCGGCACTTTTCTTCCTGTCAAAAGCTCGGATGTGGCTGACCACCCTATGCATCGTGAGCCTTTCGTTGTAACTCTTGATCTACTCAAGCGAATCCGTGCCAATAAAGGCAAACTTATAGCAGTCGGGACGACTTCCGTCCGTACCTTGGAGTCTTTGTACTATGTCGGTGTGAGTTGCATCGAGAAAGGTCAACCTGAGGATGTCGGGCAGTGGGCACCATACGAGCGGGAATATTCATACTCATTGGACGAGTCCTTGGATGCTATTATCGCATATTTGGAAAGGAACGGTCTGAATGAACTCAAGGTGGGTACAAGAATCATCATTGTGCCGGGATTCCGCTTCAGGCTTGTCGACCTTTTGATAACTAATTTCCACCAGCCGGAAAGCACTCTGATTCTGCTGATTTCAGCGTTTGTCGGCGGTGATTGGAAGACCATCTACGACTACGCACTCGGCCATGACTTTCGCTTCCTCAGTTACGGTGATAGTTCGCTGCTTTTCCGTCATGATGCTTAAGCCATTTGTGGATAGTTCGTTACAAGCCTTTGCGAATGTTAAGTAAATTGCTTAATTTTGCAAAGATTACTAATGATGATTTATTATGGCTGATTCATCTGAATTCGAAAGCATCTGTCCTTACAACGATGCTGAGGCGGTCGAGGCCTTGAACAAGGTCGCGAATCATCCCGCCGTACTGGCAATTTCCGAATATCTTTTCCCGGACGAGCCGATCACATTCCTTCGGAACGCATTGAAAAGCGTACATAATATTGACGAGTTTCAAGAGATTGTTATGAACAAGGCCGTGACGTGGGTCATGGAGAACACCATACACAATTTCTCTTACGACGGCATAAGCTATATCAAGGAAATCAAGGGCAAGTTTCTGGCCATGTCCAACCATCGGGACATCATCCTTGATCCAGCCATCACTCAGTTGGTGCTTTTCAGGAACGGCATCCCGATGACCGAGATTTGTGTCGGTGACAATCTTATCAAGCAGAGCAAGACCGTTGAATATCTTCTCCGCTCCAACAGGATGATTCGTGTCATCCGTGGCATCTCGGCGAGGGAACTATATCTGTCGTCACAGATCCTTTCCAAATATATTCGTCAAACCATTACTTCCGGTAAGTCATCTATCTGGTTGGCTCAAAGGCAGGGGCGTACCAAAGACGGAATTGACACCACGGAGCAGGGCTTGCTGAAGATGCTGGACATGAGCGGCACGAAATCTTTTCAGGAGAATTTCGCCGAGTTGAATATAGTGCCTTTGAGCATCTCCTATGAATATGAGCCGTGCGATGTCCGCAAGGCCCGTGAGATCCTTATATCCAGAACTCAGAAGTATGTCAAGACTCGCACGGAGGACATGCACAGTATTGTGATGGGCATCCGCCAGCAGAAGGGCAATGTACATCTTAACTTTGGTTTGCCGTTGACTCCGGATGAGATCGAGTTGGCGTCCCGTTGCGACAAGAATGACCGTTATCAGGCTATACGACATGCCGTTGACAAGAGAATCATTGCCGGTTACCAGCTTTGGAAGACCAACTATATCGCCTACGACCTTGTTAACCATAGTTACAAGTACGCTGAGCTTTACACTCCGGAGGATGTAGAGAAGTTCACGGAATATACCGAGCACAAGCTCGACAAGGTAGAGCGTCGTCTGAACCGCGCGGAGCTTCGTGACATTTTCCTGCGCATCTATTCCAATCCTGTCGAATCGAAGGAGCGTCTTGTCTCCGGTGAGCCGCTTCGTCAGGAGTAATAAAGGTGGGCACACTTCATCGATCTTGCTTCGCTCGGTCGCTGAGCCTGTCGAAGCGACATGAAATACTTTTATCCGAAACAGGACCGGCGTCCAAATATAGAAAATTCCCAAATTTTGCACGTTACCAAAATTTGGGAATTTTATTTTATGAACGCTATTGATGTTTTCGTTTATAATTCAGTTGTTGGTTCTATCGTGCTTATTTGTAGGCAATATAACAAATGTGTTAATTGTATAAACATTTTTGTTAGCGCTAAAACAGCCGGTCAACACTTGCGATGACCTCCTCGGCTGAGAGTTCGGTGCTGAGTATAAGGTCCGGCTTCTTCAACTCGAAGCCTTTGCTTGTGGCGTTAAGCATTCCGGCCCCCGTGATATTCAACATCACGGTCTCCTCTTTCTTGACTGTGCCCTCATCAAGAGCCTTCTTCAACGCAGCCACAGCGGATGCAGCGGCAGGGAATATGTCGTATCCCTCCTTGTTAAAGAACTGGAGCATCCAATAGACGATGTCATCGTTTGTTACTTTGAAGAAGTCGCCGTTGGATTCCTTGAGAGTGTCGAAAAGGCCACCAGCAAGGCTGTATGGCGGTTTTCTGTTGGAAAGAACCTTGGCGAGGATCACCTCCGCGCTCTTTCTGGACTCTTCCGGCGTGATAGGCACGAGATCCCTTGAACCGGCTTTCCAAGAATCGTACATAAGGGTGAACGGGGCGTTCTGCGCGCAATAAACCCTCATCTTATTCTCACCGAAACGACCGTCCTTTGCAAGTCTGCATGCGTTCTCCCATGCGGCGATCGCACCGGTTCCGCTTCCAACTGCCTGAAAATAAGCGTCCGGAATCTTTCCGATTGCCTCCACAGCACTCAAAAGCGTGGTGCCCATGCCGTCTCTTCTGGCAACGTTCTTCGCTCCACCCTCGGCCAGATAGCGGGAATCCTTGCAGAGTTTTTCTCCAAGGGCTATGGCATCGTAGTAATCCGTTCCATTTGGAGTCGCAATCACCTTGACGCATGATTTCAGCTTCTTGAGAAACCAAAGATCGTTGATGTTGTCGTTTGGGATGCAGATGACAATCGGAATGTCGTTGTCGGAGCATACTCGAGCGAATGCCCTGGCCGTGTTGCCGGCGGACTGGACCACAAGGATGTGCTTGTCGTTCTTCGGCAACCTTGCGCATACGGAGAATGCCTCGGTCTCCTTGAATGAGCAGGTCTCCATCTTTGCGCCACGCTTAGGAACGTACCCTGACAAGGTTATGTACAGGTTCTCCATTCCGAGAAGCTCAGCAAGCCCTTTGCTCTTGTAGGTCACAGGAGCGTGCGAATTTTTAAGCGTTCTGTTGATAGGAAGCCATTCAGCGTATCTGTAAAGCCCTTTGAGGTCATCACGAGGAGTGAATTTCTCATTCTCGTACACGGCTCTTACCAATGACGGTGCGGAAGCCTCGGGGTCAGCCAATGACCAACCGGCATCCTGGAATATTCTACCGGTGCCGACGTTCATCAACTGATAGTTTGTTGGTTTGAATTTCATATTGATTGTTCTTTTAATATATTCATTTACATGTTTTTAAGTAGCCAGAATACGTAATATGCGTAGAATGCAAGGAAAGCGAACCCTTCGCTCCTGTCCAGCTTTCGGCCCTTTCCCGTGAATGCGCTGACCCAAATGAGGATTGCCCCAAGAAGCAGAATGCCGAGGTCCATGAAGGACATACCGCTGAATGAGAGGCCGGATGGTGCCCCTGGTGACGGTCTGTAGGCGATGGTGGAAATGCCAAGAATCATCAGGATGTTGCTGATGTTGGAGCCAAGGATGTTTCCGAGTGCCAGCTGTCCCTTTTTCTTTGCCGCAGCCACAACGCAGGTGACCAGTTCGGGCAATGACGTGCCACCGGCAAGAATAGTGACGGCTATGAACTTGTCGCTGATGCCAAGCATCTTGGCTATCTGTGTGGCGCTGTCCACAAACTTGTCGCCACCAAAAATCAGTGCCGCTAGGCCTCCGGCTATCATTAATGCCGCAACCCAGGTTTTCCTTTTTTCCGGTTCTGCGGGCTGTTCTTCACCGTCAGCCTTTCCTGACTTGAATGACCAATACATATATGCGGCAAAAAGTGCCAGAAATACAAGTCCTTCCGTTTTTGACAATGTGTCTTGTTCACCTATTCCGAACAAGGAGTGATGCATCCCGAAGGCTATCAGAAGCGCTGTCACCAAAATGTTGAGAGGTATGTCAACTTTCACATTGTTCCGGGTCATCGCTATAGGTCGGATCAAGGCGGTGAATCCAAGAATGAAGAGGGCATTGAATATGTTCGAGCCAACAATGTTGCCCACAGCGATGTCGGCATTTCCTTTTAAGGCTCCGGTAAGGCTTACGACCAGTTCGGGAGAAGATGTGCCTATCCCGACAATTGTCAGTCCGATCACAAACTCACTCAGCCCGGCCTTCCTGGCGATTGTGGACGATCCGTCGACAAGCCAATCGGCCCCAAGCACGACCAGAGCAAGTCCGGCAATCAGGATAAGGATCTCTGTTATCATTATTTGCTACAATTTGAGACACAAATTTAATGAAAAAATAGTAAACTATATTACTTTTTTGAATAGTACTTGGGCCAGCATGCCTCAAGGTAGGCCTTTAGTCTGTCCTCCTGCGGGTTGTGAGCCGGATCATAGAATACAGTCCCTTCCATTCCCGATGGCATGAACTCCAGATCGGTGAAATGTCCGGGATAGTCGTGGGCATATTTGTAGCCGTCAGCGTACCCCAGTTCTTCCATCAGCTTTGTGGGAGCGTTTCTCAGGTACAGAGGAACAGGCACCCGATTGTCGGAATGGGCAGATTCAAGTGCTTTATTTATCGCAAGATATGCAGCGTTACTTTTAGGAGAGCTTGCGAGGTAGATTGTCGCCTCTGAAAGCGGAATCCTTGCCTCCGGCATGCCTATCTGATGGACAATCTGGAAGCATGAGTTCGCCAGCAGCAGTGCGTTCGGATTGGCAAGTCCTACATCCTCGGCAGCCGAGATGCAGAGCCTCCTCGCAATGAACAAAGGATCCTCACCTCCATCCAGCATCCTGGCCAGATAATAGATAGCCGCGTTAGGGTCGGACCCTCGGATGGATTTGATGAAGGCCGAGATGATGTCGTAGTGCATCTCGCCGTCTTTGTCATAAATCGCCAGATTCTCCTGAATGCAAGCCGTGACGGTCTCGTTGTCAATGACTATGTGAGATTCCTTTCCTGAGAAGGAATCGACAACTATTTCGAGCACGTTAAGCAGTTTCCTGCCATCTCCTCCGCTGTAACGGAACAGTGCTTCGTTTTCCTTCACCTCTATGTCCTTCTCTTTCAGAAGCACATCCTCTTTCAGAGCCCTGTCAAGCAACGTCTGGAGGTCTTTGGCTTCCAGTGATTTAAGCACGAAGACCTGACATCTGGACAGGAGCGGGGTGATCACTTCGAACGAAGGATTCTCTGTCGTGGCACCGATCAAGACAATCGTACCGTTCTCAACTGCTCCGAGAAGGGCGTCCTGCTGGGCCTTGTTGAAGCGGTGAATCTCATCAATGAACAGGATTGGGGCTGCTCCGTTTGAGAACACGGATGCGCTTTTGGCCTTGTCGATCACATCGCGTACATCCTTCACTCCGGCGCTGACCGCTGACAGAGTGTAGAAGTCTCTCGCCAACGTCTGTGCGATTATCCCTGCCAACGTGGTTTTCCCGACTCCCGGAGGTCCCCAAAGGATGAACGAGGACAGATTCCCGTTCTCAATCATCTTCCTCAGTATGCATCCTTCACCTACGAGATGCCTTTGGCCGACATATTCCGAGAGTTTTTTCGGTCTCATTCTCTCGGGTAGAGGTGGGAGCATAGCACTTTGCCCTGTTCTTTGATAAGTATCAGACATATTTATTTAAATAACGTTCAATTAATGTTGAAAACAACAATGTTTATTGCGGTAACATTTTTGTTAAAGTGATTTGCCCGCAAATTTTCAGTCTATCTGAACGCAAATTTAAGAAAAAGCGGAATAAGTTTCGTAAATTTGTAAGTTACTTGTCGGTCAGAGTTGCCGGCGTCAGAACAGAACTTTTTTGAACACGATGAGACTATCTGAAAGAATCCGTTTTGTGGGTGTGAATGACCTGCAGACCAAACTCTTCGAGCGCCAGTGGCCGCTTCCTTTTGGTGTCAGCTATAATTCCTATTTGGTTGTGGATGAGAAAATTGCCTTGATTGACACGGCCGCCGTGGCATTCAAGGACGAGTTTCTCGCGAACATCAAGGCCGAGATAGGGGACAGGAAGATAGACTATCTCGTTGTCAATCACATGGAGCCGGACCACAGCGCGCTTCAAGGCGTGATTAGAAGTGAATATCCTGATTGCACGATAGTTACAAACGCAAAGGCGGTGCCGATGATCGAGGGCTACCAAGGCCTGACCGATAATATCAAGGTGATAAAGGAAGGGGAGACTCTCTCGTTGGGATGTTCCAGCCTTCAGTTTTTCATGATCCCTATGGTTCACTGGCCGGAGACAATGGTGACTTGGTGCCCTGAGGAGAAAACCTTGTTCTCCGGAGACGCGTTCGGCACGTTCAAGGCTTTCCCGAAAAGCGTAATAGATTCGCAATCAGGCATATTCAATGAATATCAAGAAGAGATGACAAGGTATTACTCGAATATAGTCGGGAAATATGCCGCACCGGTACAGGCTGCTCTCAAAAAGCTTGGCGGTTTGGAAATATGCCGGATTTGCAGCACGCACGGCCCGGTTTGGGAGAGACATATTCAGGAAGTCATCTCATTGTACGACAAGTTCAGCCGTTATGAGCCTCTGGAACACGGAGTTTGTCTGGCATACGGCTCGATGTACGGCAACACCGAGATAGCCGCCTTGGCTTTGGCTTCGTCCTTGGAAAAGCGTGGACTTCCGTTCACGCTTCATAACCTCAATGAGGAAAGCTACTCGTTCGCGCTTCGTGACGTGTTCAAGTATGACACGGTTATTCTTGGCTCGCCGACGTATAATAATGGAATATTGCCGCCTGTACGTCAATTGATGGAGGCAATATGCGACCGTCTTGTCAAGAACAGGAGGTTTTTTGCTTTCGGGTCATACACATGGGCCGCCGCCAGTGTCAGATTGCTTAACGAGATGGCTAAAGCTGCCGTATTTGAGATTCTCGGTGACGGAGCAACATTCAAGCAAGGATTCACACCAGAGAAATTCGATTCAGAATCAATAGTTTCGCTTATATAACGCACTCGCCCATCTTGTTACACAATTTGGATTATGTTAAGTTGACCATTTGATAAACCACAACCCTTTGATATGATTCTACAAATACTGACTCTTCTTGGCGCATTGGCGCTCTTTGTCTTCGGACTTGAGATGCTTAGTTCCGGGATTCAGAAAGCCTGTGGAGACAGGCTCAGGCGCTTCGAGAAATGGATGACTTCAGGAACTCCGTTCAAACAGATTCTTTCCGGAGCCGGAATCACGGCCGTTGTCCAGTCTTCAAGCGCCACGACAATCTTGGTGGCTAGTCTTGTGAGTGTCGCTACCCTATCACTAAAGCAAGGCATCTGTGTGATTATGGGAGCTAACATCGGCACGACCATAACTGCTTGGATAATAGCTGCTACAGGGTTCTGGCTTGATGTGACGGTTCTGGCGTTTGTGCTGCTCGGAGCCGGCTTTGTGATGACGCTTCTGAAGAAATCCTTGGTAAAGAACATTGGTCAGGCAGTTTTGGGATTGTCATTGGTTTTCGTCGGGCTGATCTACATAAAGTCCTCAATACCAGCGATTGACACCGTTCCAGAAACGGCAGCCTACATTTCTGGACTGGCATCGCATGGAATTGGTTCCGTGTTGATGTTCATGTTGATAGGAATTATTATCACGTTCATTCTCCAGTCGTCCAGCGTCACAGTTATACTTACGATGGTGCTTGCCTATCTAGGTTGGTTGCCGTACCCGATGGCCGCCGCCATGGTTCTTGGTGAGAATATCGGTACCACGATCGGTGCTAACATCGCGGCCAGCGGGGCTGGAGTCCAGGCCAGGCGGGCCGCACTCGCCCACACGGTATTCAATGTGGCCGGTGCCGTCTTTGTGCTGATATTCTTCAACATATTCATAAAGATCAATTTATGGCTTGTCTCATTGTTCGGCCTTGATTCGCGGATGACCGCTGTTTTTGGCATCGCCTGCGTCCACACCTTGTTCAATGCCATCTCGACATTGGTTCTGGTATGGTTCCGCAAGCCGTTCGCCGATCTGTTGACGAGGTGGGTCAAAGAACCGGATCCGGAGAAGGGAGACTTCCATCTGAAGTTCATCGGAAGTGGCCGACTTTTCGGAACGCCTTCGATCTCGATTGAGCAGGCCTATAAGGAAGCCGTAAATTTCGCTGTGACGGCACAGGAGGGATTCCAGAATGTCAAACTTGCTTTGAATGAGAAGGATCCGGACAAATTTGAGGAATATCGGCAGAAACTCGTCAAATGCGAGGAAGTCACTGACCGGTTTGAATATGAGATAGCGGCTTTCCTGAACAGCCTCACCACAGAGTCCATGAACGATCACGAGGCACGTGAAGTCAAGGTTATCTATCGAGTGATCAGTGAGTTGGAAAGTTTGGGCGACAGTTGTGAAAACATCAGCCGCTTGCTTACACGCCTTCGTGTCCACAAACTTGATTTTGACGAGGATACTGTCAGCAAGCTTAACCTACTGATAGGCAAGGTCAACCAAGCCTTTTCCGTGATGGTCTCAAACATGAGGTCAGCCGCTGACGGCAAACTTAAGGACATCAGCAACGCCTACAAGGCCGAGGATGTCATCAATGAGACACGTGACACGCTTAGGGACGAGGGCATCCTCCAGATAGAGAAGGGTGCGGACAAGTTCCTGTCTATCAACTATTACCTTGACATGTTGGCGGAACTTGAGGCTATGGGGGATTTCATGATCAACATCTCCCAGTCTCTGTTCCATGAGTTTGATAATTAATATTATAAAGCCGATTGCGGCTGAGTGGGAATATTTATGGGAAGAAAAAGAGTTGATCTCCTGTTGGAGAACATTACTATAGAGGCTTGTGCCGCCGAGGGCAAGGCTCTTACACATTGGAACGGAGTTGTGGTCTTCGTTCCGTTCGCAGTTCCAGGTGATGTGGTAGACATCCGTGTCACCAAAAAGAGCAAGAATTACTATGAGGGATTCATAGAGAGGATCGTTACACCATCTAAAGACCGTCTTGAGCCATTCTGTGAGCATTTCGGAGTCTGTGGAGGGTGTAAATGGCAGCCTCTCCCCTATCCGATGCAGCTTGAGGCCAAGCGGCAGCAGGTTTATGACCAGTTGGTGCGTATCGGCCATCTGAATGTGCCGGAAATCCGTCCGACAATCCCGTCTGACAAGATTCAGTACTATCGTAACAAATTGGAGTTTACCTTCTCTTCAAAGAGGTGGCTACTGAAAGATGAAGACATCGAGAACGTACCGGAGAACGACCGAATGGGACTTGGATTCCATGTAGGTAAGTTCTTCGACAAGGTGTTGGACATCAAACATTGCTACCTGCAAAAAGATCCGTCAAACGACATCAGGCTTTTCATCAAGAAATATGCTGTCGATAACGGTCTGGACTTTTTCGACATCCGCCAGAACGTGGGGTATGTCAGGAATATGTTCATTCGTACCACCGACACAGGAGATCTGATGGTGATCATGTGTTTCTTCTACGAGAACCGTGAGGATAGGGAGAAAATGCTCGATGCTATTGCTGAAGCATTTCCTCAGATTACTTCTCTTTACTACATCATTAATAATAAGTTAAATGATTCTATAGGTGATCAGGAGTGCATTCTCTACAAAGGTGAGCCGACCATCCGTGAGACCATGGAGGGACTTACTTTCCGCATCGGACCGAAGTCCTTTTACCAGACTAATTCCGAGCAGGCGTACAAACTTTACTCTGTCGCCAGGAATTTCGCGGAGTTGACCGGGAACGAGATTGTATATGATCTTTACACTGGTACTGGTACGATCGCTCAGTTTGTCTCCGGAAAGGCGGCAAAGGTGATCGGCATTGAATATGTCCCTGAGGCTATCGAGGACGCCAAGGTGAACGCCGCCGCTAACGGAATCACGAATTGCGAGTTCTTCGCCGGAGACATGAAGGATGTCCTGAGCCGTGATTTCATCAAGAAGCACGGTCAGCCTGACGTTATCATTCTGGATCCTCCTCGTGCCGGTATTCATCCGGATGTGGCGAAGGTCATCCTTGAGGCCTCCCCTGCCCGTATGGTCTATGTCAGCTGCAACCCGGCCTCTCAGGCCCGCGATCTGGCTCTTTTCGCCGAGAAGTACGAGATCTCCGCCGTCCAGCCAGTTGACATGTTCCCGCACACCCAGCACGTAGAGAACGTCTGTGCGCTGAAGTTGAAGTCTTGATTTGGTCTAAACAGTTCGCTTGATTCTGGTCGCAGTATTCCCGGTCGCTGAGCTTGTCGAAGCGCCGATGCGTCGGGACGACTTGTTTAGAACGGGTATCCGACGCCGAAATGGATGGAGTAGCCGTCTTTCCTCAGCCATTGGGACGGGGCGCGCCAGCGGTCTGCGTCCAGAGATGGGTCATAGACTTTCATTCCCATGTCCAGGCGGAGAATCAGGAAGTTAAGGTCCACACGGAGCCCGACACCCCAGTTGGCGGCAAGGCTGGTGGCGAGGTTCTTCAGGTCGAAATGAGTGTGTGTGCCGTCATCGCCGTCTGTCTCCTTCAGAGTCCAGATGTTGCCGACATCAGCGAAGACAGCTCCGCACAATTTCCAGAACATCGGAAAACGGTATTCCAGATTGGCCTCCAGTTTCACGTCTCCGGTCTGGCTCGGAATCACGAACGTCGTGTCTGTCTTTGCATGGCCAGGACCCAAGGCGCGGGCCTGCCATCCACGCATGCTGTTGGCCCCGCCACTGTAGAACTGTTTCTCGAACGGAAGTGTTGATGAGTTTCCATAGGCGTAGCCGACACCGCCAAGCAGCCGCATGGCCAAAGCCTGACCGCTGTTCTTGCCGAAGACAAAAGTCTTGCCGAGTGTGAGTTCTGTGCGGATGTACTGGGAATATGGAGTGTTCCAGACAAGCCTTGAACCATATTCGTCCTTTCTCATCGTTCCGTTGAACATGCTTAGGACATTGCCGGAGGCGTCCAGTTGCAGGCGGGCATATTCATAAGTCTCCTTAGGCACCAACGCTGTGCTGGTCGTGTAGTAGGCCACAAGCCCGGAACCGACATCAAAGTGGTTCTGGTAGGCGTCTCTCATAAACGGATTGCCTGAAAGAGTGGTGTAGAAGTTCGGGTCGAGATTCGTCAGCCTTACGATCTTGGCCTGTATCGGATAGAACTGGTAGAAGAATCTTCCGTTACGCAGTGAACCGGAATAGCCATAAGACGTGGAGATCATATTCCTTGTGTATTCAGGACGATTCTGGTAATTATATGAAGCGTTGATTTCGGTGCGAGGAATGGATGGTCCCTTGAACATAGAGTTCGGAAGGCCGAGAAATTCTGGGAAACTCAAGCCGGCGGAAACACCAAATTCGTTGGATTTCACACTTCTGTCGTTGTACTTGAACTGGAAATTGCCGAGAAAGCCGAGGTTCAGCCACTGACCGCCGTGGAAGATGTTCTTGTGGTAATAACTGAGTTGCGGCGAGATGCCGATCAGACCGGTGGAGTTCGTGGAGCCCTCCAGATTAACCTTGAAACCTTGCATTCTTGAACGGGTCAGATTGATGTCGCAGTCCACTGTTCCTGAGTCACGTGGATTCAGGGAGACGTTGACTCCGCTGAACATCCTCAAGGCGGAAAACCGGGAATATGTAGTGTTCACCTCATTCTCATCATATTGGTCACCTGGATGTAGAGTGCACATGTTCCTCAGCACCTTGTCATTGAATCTCAAGTCTTTGTCGTACGAGATTGAGACTTCGCCCAATGAATATTTCCTGTGCGGGCGGGCATATTCAGGAGTCTGGTTTCTGGTATATTCCTTGACAATCATCAGAAGGTCGGCTGTGTCGGGTGAGTTTAGAGTATCGGCCTCGAACGAGAAGAAGTTCTTGGTGAAACCGAAGTATCCTTTACGTCTCATGGCGGAGGCACAGCGTTCGGTTTCCTTTTCCAAAGCGTCTTCGGAGAGAAAGTCTCCGGGTTTCAGTGATATTTCAGATGTGTCTGCCAAGAAATCATCCTTGAACTCACCATCAGGAATGGAGTAGGTTATCTTCCCTATTCTGAACTGTTTGCCAAGGGTTATTGAATATGTCACCTTCACTTTCTTTCCTTTGACCTCTATGTCACTGCGGACATCAGAATCATAGTATCCAAGGTATTCAAGATGCCTTTTGATATTTTCGACCGAAGCTTCAACCTGTGACGATTGGTAGATGACAGGCGCAGTGCCGATGCTTCTTATGAACTTGTTGACGGCCTTGTCAGGGTTCTTTCCGGACCAGTTGTAGAGATTAAGGAATGGATTCCAGCCTAAGATTATGTAAGAATTTGGCTTTTGCTTGATGTAGGATTCGACTTTCTTTGTGTTGAACTTCTCGTTATTGCTGACCTGTACTTTGTTGGAGGCCAACCTGTACTGGCCGTCCTCAAGAACGCGCGTCGTGCTGCACGAGAAACACAGCGCGGCGGCGGTGGCCATAGCGGCCATCAGGGTGAATAACGAGGATTTTGCCATCATATTCTACAAAAATAGCAACCCTTTCCGATTTTTCTTCAAAATTGGGTCAAAATATTAATTTTCGTACCTATATTTGCACGCCGAAGCCAGGTATGGCATTCCCGGCGGCTCATTACTTATGTCGAACATTATTGGTTTACAGCTTTTTTAGGATGAAGAACAAGTACATCGATCTTGTGGATCAGACCTTTGATTTTCCGCAGGACGAATTCAGGGTTGAAGACGGCAATCTTTTCGTCAATGACATTGACATGATGGCAATCATCAAGGAATATGGCACACCGTTGAAACTCACCTACCTCCCGAAGATCACGTCTCAGATCCAGAGGGCCAAGAGAATGTTCCGCAACGCAATGTCAAAGGTCAGCTATGAGGGTGACCACCACTATTGCTACTGCACGAAGAGCTCTCAGTTCAAGTTTGTCATCGAGCAGGCTCTCAAGAGCGATGTCCATCTTGAGACATCATCTGCCTATGACCTTGACCTTATCAGGAAACTTGAGGAGGAAAAACTTGTAGACAAGAATCTTATAATAATCTGCAACGGTTTCAAGAGACCTCAATACATCCAGAACATCGCCACGATGCTCAACGAGGGCTGGCACAACATCATTCCTGTTCTTGACAACAAGAACGAACTCGAAGATCTTGATGACCTGATTGAGGTTCCTACACAGCTTGGCATCCGCATCGCCTCCGAGGAGGAGCCTTCATTCGATTTCTACACCTCCCGTCTGGGAATCAGATACTCGGACATAATTCCGTTCTACCGCAACGGCATAAGCAAGAACCCTAAGTTCAAGCTGAAGATGCTCCATTTCTTCATCAACACCGGCATCAGGGACACTTCCTATTACTGGAACGAACTGGCGCGGTGCCTTAACCTCTACTGCGACCTCAAGCAGATCTGTCCGGATCTGGATTCATTGAATATCGGAGGCGGTCTTCCTATAAAGACATCTTTGGCAGTTGACTATGATTATAAATATATGATCGAGGAGATCGTCTATCAGATCAAGTCTGTCTGCGACTCCCACGGTGTGCAGGTTCCGGACATCTACACGGAGTTCGGCAACTTCACCGTCGGCGAGAGCGGAGCGACCATATTCAAAGTGCTGGATGTCAAGCAGCAGAATGACCGCGAGTGCTGGTACATGATAGACAACTCGTTCATGACAAGCCTCCCGGACACCTGGGGACTTCACCAGAGGTTCATCCTCTTCCCTATCAACAAGTGGAATGAGGAATATCACAGGGTGTTCATCGGCGGGCTTACCTGCGACAGCAAGGATTTTTACAATTCCGAGGCGCACTCCAATGCCATATTCCTTCCTGTTATGAAGAACAGAAGAGATCCGCTTTACATCGGATTCTTCCACACTGGAGCCTATCAGGAAGCGATTTCCGGGTACGGTGGAGTCAAGCATTGCCTTCAGCCTTCACCTAAGCACATCTTGATTGACAAGGACAAGGACGGAAAGATTACGACAAAGGTGTTCGCTCCGGAGCAGAGTTCGGACTCGATGCTGAAGATTCTCGGATTCTAGGCTATGCCTTCATCTTTGTCACACAATGAGATAAAGTTCGTCAAGTCTCTGGAACAGAAAAAGTTCAGGGATGAAAACGGACTTTTCATCGTTGAAGGGGAAAAGATGGTGGCCGAGGCTTTAAGGTCATCATTCATTGTCGAGAAGGTTTATAGGGAGAGTGAGGTCGGGGATGCGGCGATGGCTAGAATGAGCCTGTTGTCCTCCCCTTCTCCTGCTTTGGCGATAGTCAGGAAGCCAACGGACATTGACCTCGGGCATTTTCGGAATGTTCCGGGCAAAGGTCTGTATCTGGCTTTGGACGGAATCCGGGATCCGGGCAATCTCGGCACGATCATCCGCACGGCGGACTGGTTTGGGATAGACGCTGTGTACGCCTCAAAGGACACTGTGGATATATTCAATCCTAAGGTCGTGCAGTCCACGATGGGAGCCATATTCAGGGTAAGATTCCACTATTGCGACATTTGCGGACTATGCGCGAGAGTGGCCGCGGCCGGTGGCAATGTGTACGGGACTTTCCTTGATGGCGAGAATATTTACGCCAAGGATTTGGCCACGGGAGAAGCGTCTCCCTCCGTCATTGTGATCGGCAATGAGTCAAAAGGCATTTCCCCACAGGTCGGCGAACAGGTGACGGACAGGTTGTTCATTCCATCTTGGCCTCGGTACGAGAGAGGCTCTGAGTCTCTCAACGCGGCTGTGGCCACAGCGATAACAATTGCTGAGTTCCGCCGCAGGGCGTAGTATGCTTTATTTTCTTTTCTGGAATCTGTTTTGATTTGTCGGAAACGTTCTTTTGAGGTGAAAATATTCATGGATTTTTCGTAATTTGCGGTTTGCTAGTAAATACGGACGCAAATGAACGAAGAATCACTGATGCGGTCCAGAATCCGGAAGATTCTGATGATCTGCAGCAACTACGACGCTTTTGCCCTTGAAGAGGACGGACGCATTGAGAATCAAGTTAAAAACGAGTATCGTGAGCTAAACCTCAGCAACCCGCCGAAATTCATCTGGGCTAATTCATCTGCCCAGGCAAGAGAGATAATCGATTCCGAAACGGAGATCGATATGATTATCTGTATGTTCAACGAGCAGGACAAAGGAATATTTCCGTTTGCATCCGAACTTAAGGATAAAGGATGCGGCATTCCTTTCATCTTGCTGATACATTACTCGAAGGCGGTGAGACAGAGGGTGTTGGAATCCCCGCACAATGGAGTCGATTTCGTGTTCAGCTGGCACGGCAACGCCGATCTGATTCTGGCGATAGTAAAGCTTCTGGAGGATGCGGCAAACGCTGAGAATGATGTGTTCGAGGTTGGAGTGAAAGGGATTCTGCTTGTCGAGGACTCCATCCGTTACTACTCGAACTATCTTCCTGAACTCTACAAGATTATCCTCACGCAGAGCCGCGAGTTCCTGACGGAATCCCTCAATGACGACCAAAAAAAGTACCGGAAAAGGTCCAGACCCAAGATATTCCTTGCGACTTGTCTTGAGGAGGCGCTCGCCTATTTCGAAAAATACAGACGTAACCTGCTTGGCGTCATTTCGGATGTCGGAATGGTTGTGCATAAAGGAGATGATCCCAAGACGGAAAAACTTGACGCGGGCATCGACCTTGTGAAAATCATCCGTGAATATGATCCCCTCATGCCTGTGTTGCTTCAATCCTCGCAAGGCAGCATGGCAGAAGTCGCGGCGAGATTAGGCGTAGGTTTCCTGAAGAAATATTCCAGTACCCTTTTTCTACAGCTTGGGGATTACATGAGGGAGGAGTTCGGTTTCGGTGATTTCGTGTTCAGAGACTCTTCCGGTGCTGAATGCGGAAGGGCTGCCAGCCTTTCTCAGCTTGAAAAGATAATCTATGACATTCCGGATGATGTGCTGATGAGCAACACGTCCAGAAACATGTTCTCTAAATGGCTGTACGCCAGAGGATTGTTTAATTTGGCGGAAACTTTCAGGGCTGAGCACCACACTGATGCCGGTGAGTTCAGGAAATTCCTTCTGGACAACATCCGCCGTTACCACCAAAGTATCGGACAAGGCATCATCACCGAATTTCACAAGGATTCATACGAAGACTATTATTGGTTCTCACGTGTCGGGGAAGG
>DCMG01000134.1:0-25714 GCA_002321335.1 Bacteroidales bacterium UBA1628
GAGGCTGGTGGTACGGGCTACCTTTTCGGGCAGGATAACGGAGCCATAATCGGAGACGGCAAGAATCCTACACTCTCCGATCCAAGCGTCTCGATCAAAATGTCAGCGATGAACAGAAGCACGCTAGATGTGTTCGGTTTTGAACTAGCCGAAGGATCGTGGGACAATTTTGTCAGCGTCTGGGACTACGCTTTCAGCGAATCCGCTGCGAAGAAGTACGGTGTCGGAGTCGGCGGGCATATAATGATAAGGGACTGGCAGTCCGGTACTTACCATGATGCTAACGTTGTGGCGATCTATAAGGACATGCCTATGAACTCCGATCTTTCCAGTTTCGAGGCGATCTGCCCGATCGGAGACCAATCCATAAACAGCTGGAGCGAGTGGAGCTACCCTTATTACTTCAAGGCCAAGGAAGGCGTGTCCAAGGATGATCTTGAGGCCGCCGCACGCAAGGTTATGGAAGACTTGATTGGAGGTGATGCTGACGCCAGCGACGAAGAAAAGGCTGAGTCCATCAAGCGTACCAGAGTCCATCTGATTCCTCTGACAGAAACCTACTTTGACCAGACCATCGGCAATCGCAACGGTGCCAGCGGCAACAAGTCAACGACTTACACATTGCTGGCCGTCGCTCTTCTTGTCATTATCATCGCGTTCATCAACTTTGTGAACTTCTTCTTCGCCCTCGTTCCAGTGCGAGTGCATTCGGTCAACACCAGAAAGGTTCTCGGAGCCTCAAGGGCGAGCCTTATCCTGGACTGCGTGATGGAGGCTGTGTCGCTGATAGCCGTTTCGTTAGCCTTGGCGGCGGCTGTCGTGATGCTGTTCCAGACCTCTACGGCTGCGAACCTCATCACCTGCTCCACAGCATTCGGAGCGAATATGTCCGTAGGCATATTCACAATCATTCTTGGACTTTTCTTCGCTGTTGTGACAAGTCTTTATCCCGCGTTCTACATCACCTCTTTCTCGCCGGCGCTCGCCCTCAAAGGTTCGTTCGCGTCAAGCTCCAAGGGTCGTGTGTTCAGGTACTTGCTTGTCGGATTGCAGTTCCTGATCTCTATCTCGCTGATCATCTGTGCCACTTTCGTGGGACTTCAGAGGAAGTTTATGCTCAGCCACGATATGGGCTTTGACCGTGAGGAACTCATCACCGCCAATGTGAACCGTACTGTTGGCAAATCCGCAGAGGCCCTGAGCTCCAAATTGAGGGAAGATCCTCAGATCAAGGACATCTCCTGGGCTGACGGTGACCTTGTGAAGCCTTCACGTATGGGCTGGGGCAGAATGTACAAGGGAGAGCAGATCAGCTTCCAGTGCTATCCTGTAGCTTGGAACTTCTTGAAATTCATGGGAATCCCAGTCGTTGAAGGACGTGACTTCACTCAGGCTGACGAGCAGAGCGAGAACGGAGTGTTCATATTCAATGAGACAGCGAAGAACAAGTTCGGCTTCACCTTGGAGGAAAAAATGCCGGGGCATATGGATGAGGGAGAGGCGGAGGTCGCAGGCTTCTGCCGCGATTTCAATTTCACGTCATTGAAGAACGAGGTGTCACCTTTGGCTCTGTACATATTCGGAAAACATCCTTGGCGTCCTCTCACCACACTTCTGGTGCGCACCGAGAAGAACGCCGACATCCCGGCCATCATGAAGAAGATCGCTTCCGCGGTTTCAGAGATAGACCCGACTGTCAATCCGGATGACGTTGATGTACAGCTCTTTGACAAGAAACTTCAGGGACAGTATGTGACCGAGGCCAACTTCTCCCGCCTCATCACCCTATTCACTTTGCTCGCGATCATCATCTCGCTGATGGGAGTCTTCGGACTCGTGATGTTCGAGACTGAGTACCGCCGCAAGGAGATCGGAGTAAGGCGCGTGAACGGAGCCACGATAGGTGAGATCCTCAAGATGTTCAACATTGAGTTCGCGAGGATCGTGCTGATCTGCTTTGTGATAGCGACACCTATCTCATGGTGGATAGTCAACCGCTACCTGTCTGGGTTCGCCTACAGGGTGCCGATTTACTTCTGGGTGTTCGCTCTGGCGCTTGTCGCTGTGCTGCTGATCACAGCTCTGGTCGTCACTGCACGCTGCTACGGTGCCGCCACCGAGAATCCAAGCGTCACGCTGAAGAAAGAATAACCATGGCATGCCGGAACTCTGGCTTCATGAATATAAATTTAGAGAAATCAGCACATTAGAAAGACTTTTTTTCAATGAATATGTTGGAGCGGCTCGCTATTTGCGGGTCGTTCCTTTTTGTTAACATGCGGGAAGTGCCCGGTTTGCGATCAGGTGTTTTCCCGCGAAATTCAACCACATAATTTATGAAGCGTTCAACTTTTTTCTTCGCCATCGCATTGGTCGCAGCGGCCTTGATGGCATCGTTTCAGAACTGCCGCGCCTGCACAGGCATCACCCTCAAAGCCAAGGACGGAACCAAAGTCGTAGCCCGCACGATCGAGTGGGCCGCCTCCGACAATGAATGCCGTTGGGTTGTCGTACCACGCGGGCACACCTGGAAATCATTCATCCCCGGCGGCGGGACCGGCAGAAGTTTTACCAATGAATATGGCTACGTCGGTGTCGCTGTGGTCCAAGACGAGCTGATGATGGAGGGTATGAACGAGAAAGGCCTCTCCGCCGGCCTGTTCTATTTCCCTGACTACGGAAAGTATGAGGAATATTCGGAATCCAATTATGACTCGAACATCTCTGATTTCCAACTCGTTTCTTATATTCTTGGTTGTTGCGCCACTGTTGATGAGGTCAAGGCCGAGATCGCGAAGGTGCATATTCATGGATTCGACCCTCGTTCCTCGACCGTGCATTGGCGGTTCGCCGAGCCTTCCGGCCGCCAGATTGTGCTGGAAATCATTGACGGGAAATGCATCTTCTATGAGAACACGGTCGGAGTTCTGACCAACTCTCCTTCCTTCGACTGGCATCTGACCAATCTGAACAACTACGTCAACCTGCTTCCGGGACGCACTGAACCTCACACACTTGGGAATATGTCCCTGTCCTCTTTCGGTGGAGGAAGCGCGATGCTCGGTCTGCCAGGAGACTTTACCCCGCCTTCAAGGTTTGTCCGCGCGGCCTTCTTCCAGAACACCGCTCCCGTGAAGCCGAATGCTGAGGAATCAGCGCTTCAAGCTTTCCATATTCTCGGATCGATGGAGATTCCTATCGGGGCACAGTTCGCGCAGGGACAGGAGCCGGCTGACATTCCGAGTGCCACACAGTGCACTTGTGTCAGTGACATGTCAGGTTTAAGGTTCTACTGGCGTTCAATGTACGATGGCGGCATCAGATGCATTGATCTTAAGGAGATTAACTTTAAGAAAATGGGACTGAAATCGGAACTCTTGATCCCTTCCAAGAAGGAATTCGTACATTATATCAAATTTTAATCTTTATAATTTGTGAATATGCCCTTTCAGGCATGCTTTTAGCATTTGAAAAGTTCGTTTATTGAATTTTTTAAATATCAATACTATGATTTCAGAGAAACTTGTTAAAGCTTTCAACGATCAGATTGTCGCTGAGCTTTGGTCTTCGAATCTTTATCTTCAGATGGCTTTCTACCTTAAGAAAGAAGGATGGAACGGCTTCGCAAACTGGATGCTCAAACAGGCTGACGAGGAGAAGGAGCACGCTCTCAAGCTCGCTGACTATGCCATCAAGCGTGGAGGTGAGGTTAAGGTCGGAATGATTGATGTCGTTCCTGACGGTTGGGGATCGCTTCAGGATGTGTTCGAGCACGTCTATGAGCATGAATGCCACGTTTCCAAACTGATCAACGATCTTGTTGATGTGGCTGTGGCAGAGAACGACAAGGCCACGGTTGAGTTCCTGAACTGGTTCATTCGCGAGCAGGTCGAGGAGGAGGATTCCGCCTTGTCAATTGTCGAGAGGCTCAAGAAGGCTGGCGAGGCCGGGGCGTTCTTCGTTGACGCTGAGCTTGCGAAAAGGTAATTGTTTACGATGAAAACTTCAGAAAGGGGCTGACCGGATTTCCGGTCGGCTCCTTTTTAGTTTGCATCACTTTCAAGAGAATTTATTAATTTTGTGGAATATGAACAATAAGGAAAAGAAACTTGAGGCGTTCGAACGGGCTCTGGAAGTGATGGACAGGCTTCGCTCCGAGTGTCCGTGGAACCACGCCCAGACCATCGACACCCTGCGTCCGATGACGGTCGAGGAGGTGTATGAACTAAGTGACGCCGTGATGAAGAAGGACGAAGCCGCCCTTGAGAAAGAACTCGGGGACGTGTTCCTTCACGTGATATTCTATGCCAAGATCGCTGAGGAGGAAGGTCGCTACGACATCGCCGATGTGATGAACAAGCTTTGTGAGAAGATGATTTATCGCCATCCTCACGTGTTCTCGACCACAAAGGTGGCCGATGCGGAACAGGTGTCGGAGAACTGGGAGATGCTCAAGGCCAAGGAGAAAGGTGGCAACAAACGCATCCTTTCCGGAATCCCGGACGCGATGCCGCCAATCCTGAAGGCGTTCTCGATGCAGGACAAGGCCCGCGGAGTGGGCTTCGACTGGGAGGAGAAGAGTCAGGTCTGGGACAAGGTCAAAGAAGAGCAGGGGGAATTGCAGGCTGAGATGGACGCGATGGACTCCGCCGTCACGGATGAGGGCAGAAAGGCGGCAATGGACAGGGCAGAAGAGGAACTTGGGGATTTCATGTTCGCCACGATCAATGCCGCCAGGCTTTACGGCTTGAATCCGGACACGGCTCTTAATCGTGCCTGTGACAAGTTCCGCCGCCGTTTCACCTATTTGGAGGAGAACACGATCCGTAAAGGCCGCGACCTTCATGACATGACTCTCGCCGAGATGGATGAAATCTGGGATGAAGGAAAGGCGAAAGGGCTATAATATTATACTTTATTAAACTTTGGCAGTCCATATTTGTCCAAAACAAGACTATTTCTTAAATTTGTAGATGTCTTCCTGAGAAAGGAACATTGTAGAATGGATATTTATGCCTGATTATAAAGTAGTTGAGGTTGTGAGCAGAAGGGACCTGATGAATTTCATCAAGTTCCCTGACCGTCTTTACAAAGATTGCCCTCAGTATGTTCCCGCCCTTCACAGCGACCAGGTCAAATCTTTGACCAAAGTATCGACTCTTTCCTATTGCACGAGGAAGATGTGGATGGTCATGGATGGCAAGACTGTTGTCGGCCGCATCTGCGGGATGATAAATCCTCGCTACAACGCATTGTATGACAAGAAAAGAGCCCGTTTCGGATGGTTTGACACCATCGATGACTTCGAGGTGGCTAAACTGCTTTTGGACACGGCCGAGAGATGGGCGAAGGAAAATGGAATGAACGAGATCCATGGCCCTCTTTATTACAACACTCTCGGAAAGCAGGGAATGCTGGTTGAGGGATTCGAGAACATCCCGCCGTTCAACTGCCTTTACAACTATCCTTACTACAATGATTTCGTGACGAGGCTTGGCTACGTGAAGGAATGCGACTGGCTTCAGTACAAGGTCGCTGCCGACCAGCCTCTGCAGGAGAAAATCACCAGGATCGCCGGTCTGCTGAAGCAGAGGTACAACCTGCACGAAGGCAGTCTGAACAAACTCAAGAAGGACAAGAAGATGGTCCGTTACTTCTTTGATGTCTACAACGAGAGTTTCGCGAAATCTGTCTACAACTTCATTCCTTTCACCAAGGAGGAGATTGACGAGGAGGCAAGCGAGGTTCTGAGTTTCGTTTCGGACAAGACGAGCAGCATAATTTTCGATGACAAAGAGGAACTTGTAGGATTCGGAATAACTTTTCCGTCCATTTCCAGGGCTCTCCAAAAGGCTAAGGGACACTTGTTCCCGTTCGGTTGGTTCCACCTTTTGATGGCGATGTTCAGGTACGATACAGTTGACCTGATGATCAATGGGGCCGTGCCTAAGTGGCAGAACACCGGGGTGTCATCGATCTACCACTGCACGATGTCGGAAAAGTACCGCAAAGCCGGCACGAAATGGGCGATAACCAACCCGCAGATCGAGTCAAACGGGGCTGTCAACGTGTGGGGAAAGTACGAGCATGAACTTTTCATGCGCCGCCGTTGCTACCTCAAGTCGATTTAGGAATATACCAGATCGGTTGCTGAGCTTGTCGAAGCGCCGAAGCATCGAATGGCAAATGATTATAAAGGCTCAGTGGCCACCGGTCAAGAAACCGGATTAGAAGAAAAATAAACCATTGAATATGGCAGAGAACAACACATTAGTGGACAAGATCCTGGCTCTTCAGGACAAATATGAGTCACTTCAGAAGCAGCTTGCTGATCCTGAAGTGATCGCTGACATGAAGAAATACGTCCAACTCAACAAGGACTACAAGGAGCTTGAGCCGATCATCAAGACCGGTCTTGAGTACAAGAAAATGATCGATGAGTTGGCAGAGGCCAAGGACATCATGATCAACGAGAAGGACGAGGATCTCAGGGACATGGCCAAGGCGGAGATCGCCGAGATTGAGCCGAAAATCCCGGAGATGGAGGAGCAGATAAAGATTCTTCTTATTCCTGCGGATCCTGATGACAACAAGAACGCCATCATAGAGATCCGTGGCGGCACAGGCGGTGACGAGGCTGCCATATTTGCCGGTGACCTTTTCAGAATGTACTCAAAGTACGCTGAGAAACGAGGCTGGAAACTGGAGGTCAACGATGAGACCCCGGGCACTGCCGGCGGCTACAAGCAGATCGTTTTCAAGCTTTCTTCCAACGATGAGGGAGTGTACGGCATCATGAAATATGAGTCCGGTGTCCACCGCGTCCAGAGGGTCCCTCAGACTGAGACACAGGGCCGGATCCAGACCTCAGCCGCTTCCGTGGCTGTCTTCCCTGAGGCAGGGGAGTTCGATGTGGATCTCAAGTGGGATGACATCCGTCTTGACCTTTTCTGCTCGTCAGGCCCTGGCGGTCAGGGAGTGAACACGACCTATTCCGCCGTGCGTCTTACCCACCTCCCGACCGGTCTTGTCGTGCAGTGTCAGGAGGAGCGTTCTCAGCTCAAGAACAAGGACAGGGCGTTCGAGGAGTTGAGAACACGACTCTACAACCTTGAGCATCAGAAGTATCTCGACGAGATCGGCGCGAAGCGCAAGACGATGGTCTCGACGGGTGACCGCTCGGCCAAGATCCGCACGTACAACTATCCGCAGGGCCGAGTGACCGACCACCGCATCAACTGGTCGATGTACAATCTCCCTGTGTTCATGGACGGTGACATTCAGGAGTGCATCAACCAACTCCAGATTGCAGAGAACGCCGAGCGTCTTAAAGAGGCCGGCGAATAATTATAATCATATGACAACGTCCGGTCACTGAGCTTGTCGAAGTGACCGGACGTTGTTATTTATCATACCAGAAAGCAGCGCCTCGACAAGCTCGGCGACCGGAACTACTTTGAGATTCCGTTGTAGTGTTCGCAGACGGAATGGTAACTTTCCAGATTGCCTATGTCGAAGCGGTGTCCTGGCATCTCCATGGCGTGTACCGGTACTTGTGTCGCAAGCCATGCGATGTAACTGCCAGGAGCGTCCGTGCCACAACCGGCGGCGATGCCATCAGGAATTCTGGTCGCATCCTTTCTGGTATAGTAGTAAAAAGGAGGGCAGCACCAATGTGATCGTGGTTCGGCAGGCTTTTCCTGCATCCCCAGGATTAGATCCTTGTTGTTGACCTCAAGCACACCGCATTTGCGCAGCCTGTCCTCGGATGGCTCGTAGAAGCGCATCACGCAGGAAGTCCCTTTTGAACGGGAATATTCAATGAACTTCACCAGACTGAAATCCAGCACATTGTCTCCGGCGATGACGAGCATGTCATCATCAAGTCCAAGGCTGTCGATCGCGAACAGGATGTCACGCACGGCCCCCAAACGGGTCTCGTTCGTGGAGGTTCCGTCATCGACCACGGTGATCTTGTCGTCCGGCCGTCCGGCCGCCCATTCCGTGAAGTGGCAGACAAACTTATGGTTTGAGATGACGGCATATTCATCAACAGCTCCGGAGGTTTTGATGTCATCCACGAGCCAGTCCAGAATGGCTTTGTCCCGAACTTTCAGCAATGGCTTCGGGAAATTTTCAGTCAAGGGGTACAATCGTGTGGCGTACCCGGCGGCCAGTATCAGACATTTCATATTTTAACCCCGTCGGCGCTGTGGCAGATGTATGCCGAATAATGCCCTTTCAGACAAGGAAACTCGGCAAGATATTCTGTCTCAACCTTTTTGAATATGCTGTCCCGCATCGACGGGTCGATTATGGCCATGCAACAGCCCTTGAATCCGGCTCCGCTGAAACGTCCGCCGTAGATTCCGTCGGTATGCGTCATGATTTCGTAGATTTTCTTGAGTTCATCGGAACCGGTCTCCCAATTCTCGATTGACGAACGGCCACTCTCGAAACTCAGCCGGCCATATTCCTCAATGTCACCACGCCGCCACGCCTCGGCACCTCGTTGAACACGGTCATATTCAGAGTACCAATGCTCTGCGCGTCTGCGCCAGCTGTCGGGAAGGCGGTCTGCGAATTTATGGTAAATCTCGACAGGGACATCCCTGAGGTTTGTCTCTTCGAATTTGCCGTAATCCATTCCTGAGTAGGCTTTCAACGCATAAGCCGCGCTTCGGCACTCATCCACCCTCATGTTGAATTTGCTGCCTGCGAGTGTGCGTTCCACTCCGCTGAAGAATATAGCGATTTCGTACGGCTTCGTGGCCGGTGATGTGGGAATCAACTCGTAAGTGTCGTCTCTTGTGTCCAGATAGAGAAGATGATCCTTCTTGGAATAGACCTCGCAGCTTTGGTCAAGTTTTCCGCATGATACTCCGACATAGTCATTCTCTGCGGCCTTGGCGGTCATGATCAGTTCGTGGTCTGTCAAATGCAATCCGTTGACGGTACAAAGAGCCTTCAGGAAAGCGATTATCACCGCAGCTGAAGATGACAAGCCGCCGATAGGAAGTGAACCCTCTATCACACCGCTCAGCCCTACACGCAACGGCAGCAATGATCCCAGCTGGACTGTGGCTCCGCGCAGGTAGTCGGCCCAGTCATTCTGCTTCTCTTCAGGAACAGCGCTGATGTGCCATTGCGCGCGTTTGCTGAACTGTAGTGACGAAAGTTCTATGACCCCGTTCCGTTTCGGTGCGAAGGCTATGTGGATGCCTTTGTCTATGGCGAAGCCGGTCACCCTTCCGAGTTGGTGGTCGGAGTGCGCCCCGATCGGGCAGACACGGTAAGGACAGAACGAGAGCCCCTCGGGCTCCCGTCCATAAATGTCCCTGAATTTCTGCTCGCAGGTCATGAGCCTTTTACAGTCTTGCCTGAAGAGCCTTGCCCTGCTCCTCGTAGCCAGGCTTGCCCAAAAGGGCGAACATATTCTTTTTGTAGGCCTCTACCCCAGGCTGGTTGAATGGGTTCACGCCGAGAACATAGGCGCTGACACCGCAGGCGAACTCGAAGAAATAGAACAGGCCGCCGAGGTTGAAGGCGTTGATTCTTTCGATGGATACCTCAAGTTGAGGCACTCCGCCGTCGATATGGGCTAGTTTGGTTCCGAGTTGGGCCATGGCGTTGCAATGCTCCACGTGCTGTCCGGCGAGGTAGTTGAGCTGGTCGAGGTTCTGCTCGTCGCTGCCGATGACAACCTCCCGGTTGCTCTTCTCGATGTTCACTACGGTCTCGAACACGACCCTGTCACCATCCTGAATGAACTGTCCCATGGAGTGAAGGTCGGTGGTGAAATTCACAGACGCCGGGAATATTCCCTTTAGATCTTTTCCCTCTGACTCGCCGTAGAGCTGCTTCCACCACTCGCCAAGATATTGGAACTTAGGGTTGTAGGCAACCAGAATCTCAACTTTCTTTCCAAGTTTTGAATATAGCAGGTTTCTCATCGCTGCATATTGCACGGCCGGGTTCTCTTCGCTCTTCACTGCCAGAGCCTTCTCCATCTCAACGGCGCCAGCGATCATCTCCCTCACGTCGAAGCCGGCGAGAACTATAGGCAGAAGTCCTACCGGAGTGAGCACGGAGAAACGGCCTCCGACATTGTCAGGAACAACGAATGTCTTGTAGCCTTCCTGAGTGGAGAGGGTCTTGAGGGCGCCCTTGTGGGCATCGGTGATGGCGACGATTCTTTCGGAGGCGTCAGCATAGTTTTTCTCGATGTGCTCTTTGACGATTCTGAAAGCAACGGCAGGCTCGGTTGTGGTTCCTGACTTGGAAATCACAACTGTGGCGACATTCCTCTCGGCCACAAGATCCATCAGCTCGGCGAGATATTCCTCGGAAAGGTTGTTGCCGGCGAATACCACTTCCGGAGCCTCTTTCGCTCCGCCAAGCTGTTTGGCGAAATTGTGGGAAAGGGCCTCGATGGCACAGCGCGCGCCAAGATATGAACCTCCGATGCCGATAACGACGACCAGATTCACACCCTTTGCTTTCCAGCAGTCACGCACTGCCTCGCACTCTGCGATAAGCGCTTCAGGAGTCTCTGAAGGCAGGTGTTTCCAGCCCAGGAAGTCGTTCCCCGCTCCTGATTCACTGGCAAGCACGTCATAGGCTTCAAGAGCCTTGCCGACATATTCCTTGTAATCCTCGTCCTTGACGAAGGAGGCGCATCCTCCTAAATTGACTTTGACCATATTGCTTCTTAATTAAGGTTTACTAACGAATTACAAAAATAACCATTTTCCGATAAAACACCGAAAGTTATCTTTCATAAATGAATATGTATGAATATTCCTCCGTCCTATCGGAGTGATCAGCACATGAGGCGGATCAGATCATCATGCCCGAACGGATCTCGGCTGCGGTGGCGACCCCTTTCAGACGTTCCACTATCGAGAGCGCGAAATCAACGGCACATCCTGGACCACGGCCGGTGATAAGATTGCCGTCAGACACGGCGGCGGTCCTGACATATTCACCGCCTTTTGCGGACGGTGCCGCCTCAAAACCATCATAGCAGGTGAATCTTTTGCCGTCAAGGGTAGGAAGGTGAGGAATGACCAGGCCCGGTGCCGCACAGATTGCGGCCACAACACCGCCTTCGGAGTAGTGGAGTCTCATCAGTTCCATCAACTCTTGGTTATCCGCAAGGTTTTTTGTGCCCGGCATGCCTCCGGGAAATACCATCACATCCTGTTCTCCGGTATGGCTTAGGTCTGTCTGTCTCTTGAAGATGTCCCATGTCATGTCGGCGATGACCGGCACTCCGTGAGCTCCGCAAACCTGAGCGTTGTCATTGATTGAGACAGTCCGCGCGTCGATTCCGCCCCTTCTGAGGACATCCACTGTGGCGATAGCCTCGATTTCCTCGAAACCGTTGGCTAAGAATATGTATGCTCCTTTCATGATGTGTTTGTTAAAGTGATGTTAGTCAGTTGTTTGTGAAATCCTGCCCTCCTGATAATCCAGGCAGTTTTCTGTAATTGCTTGTGTTTTGGCAGTTTGTGTTTTACGTGCTTTGTGGGAGAATATCAAAGAAACCGGCCACTGATCTTGTCGAAGTGGCCGGTTTCTTGTTGAGATATCAGGACTCGAACCTGAACTGGCAGAACCAAAATCTGTAGTGCTACCATTACACCATACCTCAATTCCATTCGCAAAGGTATTCATTTTCTTCTGAATCTGCAAACCTTGTGACATAAACATTGTCGCGGAACGGTTTATTTCTTCAGAAGTTCGTCAATATGTTCGGCATAGTCCAAGGATGAATCCAGATAGAACACAATCTCAGGCACGATGCGAAGTTGCTTTGCGACTTGGTGTCCGAGCTCCCCACGCAGGGCCTTGACGTTGTCGTTCAGAATCTTCATGACCTCTTCGGCCTTGGCGGAAGGGAATATGCTCACGTAGGTCTTGGCGAGTGAGAGGTCAGGGCTGACCCTGACCTCGCTGACCGTCACCATCGCGCCTCCGAACACGGCCATTCCTTTGCTGCGGATGATTTCCGCCAGATCCTTCTGGATCTCTCTGGCAACCTTCAACTGCCTGGTGCTTGCCGGTTTCTCCATATTATAGTACGTTTATGATGAAGTAGTTCTTCTTTCCTTTCTGGGCTAGGATGTATTTTCCGTCCACGATGTCCTTCTCTGAGACCTCGTAGGCTATGTCCGAGATCTTGTCCTTGTTGATGCTCACTCCGTTGCCCTGAACCATCTTCCTGGCCTCTCCCTTCGAGGAGAACACCTGTGTCTTCACGGCGAGGAAGTCAAGGATGTCGCAAGGAAGGTCTGATTTCTGAATATCAAAGGTCGGCACACCGCTGAACACGGCGAGGAACGTCTTCTCGTCCAGTTTCCTGAGCTCGTCCGAAGTCGAGTTGCCGAACAGCATCTTGGATGCGGAGACTGCGTTCTCATATTCTTCGGCTCCGTGGATCATGGTTGTAAGCTCCTTTGCGAGAAGCTGCTGGAGCGTCCTGCGGCCAGGGTCCTGACGGTGCTCCTCGATCGCGGCGTCGATGGTCTCCTTGTCAAGAAGGGTGAATATCTTGATGTACCTTTCGGCATCCTCGTCGCTGACGTTCAGCCAGAACTGGTAGAACTCGTACGGTGAAGTCTTCTCAGAGTCGAGCCAGATGTTGCCCTTCTCAGTCTTGCCGAACTTCGTTCCGTCGGCCTTGCGGATGAGAGGGCAGGTTAAGGCAAACGCGTCAGTCTTGCCGAGCATCCTGCGGATGAGTTCCGTTCCGGTGGTGATGTTGCCCCACTGGTCGCTTCCTCCGAGCTGGAGGCGGCAGCCCTTGTTCTCGTAGAGCCAGAGGTAATCGTAGCCCTGAAGCAGCTGGTAGCTGAACTCCGTGAAGGACATACCCTCGCGAGACTCGCTGGAAAGGCGCTTCTTCACTGAGTCCTTGGCCATCATGTAGTTGACTGTGATGTGCTTTCCCACGTCACGGATGAAGTTCAGGAACGAGTAGTTCTTCATCCAGTCGTAGTTGTTCACGAGCTCGGCCTTGTTAGGCGCGTCAGAGTCAAAGTCAAGAATTCTGGAAAGCTGCTTCTTGATGCCTGCGATGTTGTGCTGGAGGGTTTCCTCGTCCAGAAGGTTTCTTTCCTGGGACTTCATCGACGGGTCTCCGATCATTCCGGTCGCGCCTCCGATCAGGGCTATAGGCTTGTGCCCGCACTGCTGGAAGTGCTTAAGAATCATGATGCTGACAAGGTGGCCGATGTGCAGGGAGTCTGCCGTCGGGTCAATGCCGACGTAGGCCGCCTGAGGACCTTCCATGAGTTTTTCCTCTGTTCCAGGCATGATGTCCTGGATCATGCCTCTCCATTTTAGTTCCTCTACGAAATTCTTCATTGTATGATGCTTTTATCTATTCAACATTTGTGGTGTGTATGGGTGTTTTTCTGATTTTCACACCAAATTTATGCAAAGTTAGGCAAAAATAACGTAAATTTGCAGGCTGGAAACGAAATTAACAGTTTAAAAATAAACGAATATGAGAAAGAAAATCGTTGCCGGAAACTGGAAGATGAACACAACTCTCCAGGAAGGCGTTGAACTTGCGAAGGCTGTCGCCGCCAAGTCTGTCGAGACACCAGAACATGTCGGGCTTATCGTTGCCCCTCCTTTCACCCATCTCGCATCTGTAGCCGAGGCTCTCAAGGGATCAAAGGTTGAGCTTTCAGCCCAGAACTGCGCAGATCATGAGAAGGGAGCCTACACTGGTGAGGTCGCTGTGAACATGTTGACTTCTGTCGGTTGCCAGTGGACCATCCTCGGACACTCAGAGAGAAGGCAGTACTACGGAGAGACTGACGAGAAGCTTGTCGAGAAGACAAGGCTCGCCCTTGCGGCCGGTCTCGGTGTCATCCTTTGCGTAGGAGAGAATCTTGAGCAGAGAGAGGCCGGAAAGCATTTCGAGGTAGTTACCGAGCAGATCAAGAACGTCCTCTACAATTTCACAGCCGAGGACATGACAAAGATCATCGTGGCTTACGAGCCTGTTTGGGCCATCGGCACAGGCAAGACAGCTTCCGCCGAGCAGGCTGAGGAGATTCACGCATGCATCCGCAAGGTGCTTGCCGAGAAGTTCGGCGAGACTGTCGCCGAGGACACCACTATCCTCTACGGCGGAAGCTGCAAGCCTTCAAACGCCAAGGAACTCTTCGCCCAGAAGGACATCGACGGCGGCCTGATTGGTGGAGCTGCGCTGAAGGCTGACGATTTTATAGAAATAGCTAAGAGCTATTAATCTGAAAATCTGAATGAAAAAGGAGAGGCAAAGCGGTTAGCGTTGCCTCTCCTTTTTTCGGTATATAGCCTCTTACTTCTTGGACTCTTCAACAGAAATTTTTCTGAATTCTTTGAGATCCTTCATGAGTTCGAGGGCTGCCTTGCGGGCGCGTGCGCCGGCTGCCTTATTACCTTTCTCTACCTGAGCGTCAGCGTTCTCAATGAACACGTTGAGCTCTTCCTTGATTTTAGCGACAAGATTCTCCATTTTGTTCTAATTTTAGTGAATAGTTGGATTTATTAATGTAAATAATAATTATCGTCTGTAATATGAGTGCAAGTTATGTAAAAAAATGAAATTAACAAATTTTTCCGGCAAAAAAGGCTGGTTTTCTGACACCTTATGCTTCTTTTTCATTATTTTTAGGCTTGACGTTGAGCATATTCATTGCCCTGTCCGGCCCGATTGTGGAAAAATTCTTGATTCCTGCTATAACTCTGTCACATATTCCTGGAACAGCCTCCTTTTCCTCAGTGGTCAGTTCGCCGATCACATAGTCAACCTGAGCGCCTCGGGAGAAATTGTTGCCGATTCCGATTCTGATTCTGGCCCATTGGGTGGTGTTCAGGCGAGCCTGAATGTCTTTCAAGCCGTTATGACCTCCATCGCTTCCGTTTTTGCGCATTCTGATTGTTCCGAAAGGAAGGTTCAGGTCATCACAGATCACAATGAGGTTTTCAAGAGGCAGCTTCAGCTTGTCCATCCAGTATCGTACGGCATTGCCGCTGAGATTCATGTAGGTGGAAGGCTTGAGGAGGTAAAACTTGCGTCCCTTGAATGAGATCTCTGCCACGTCTCCGTAGCGTTCCGTCCTGAAAACAGTATTGGATGCCTGTGCCCAGGCATCCAACACCATAAACCCCATGTTATGTCTGGTAGAAGCGTACTCGGCGCCGATGTTTCCCAATCCTGCGACAAGATAGTTCATTCCAGTGTCTTTATCAGAGGCTTGAGCAGGCTTATTCAGCAGCTGGCTCAGCAGTTTCCTCAGTTGATTCAGTCTCATGCTCCTCAGCGCCTTCCATCTTCTCCTCGTGGGCAAGCTGGGCGGCGAGCTGACGTGTTGACTTGACAGAGCAGATGATGGTTGACTTCGGTGTTACAACATTCACGTTCTCCACCTTGATGTCACCGGCTACGATACGCTTCTCGATGTCGAGTTTGGTGACATCTATGTTGAGTGTGTCAGGAAGATCCTTCATCAGAGCGCTGATGCGTACCTCT
This sequence comes from Bacteroidales bacterium UBA1628, assembly GCA_002321335.1. Lineage (GTDB taxonomy): Bacteria > Bacteroidota > Bacteroidia > Bacteroidales > UBA932 > Cryptobacteroides. The sequence goes on from DCMG01000134.1 coordinate 15,536, forward strand.
CTGCTGGAGAGAACGAATTTACCACCTCTCTGCACTCCGACAGGGTGACCGCTGACAACAACCGGAACCTTGATGACGATTGGCTTGTCCTCGGAAACGGCGAGGAAGTCAGCATGCAGACAGTTGTCCTTGACCGGGTGATATTGAAGCTCGTGAACGACAGCCGTGTAGGCCTTGCCGTTGTCAAGCTTGATGTCGATGATGAATGATGCCGGAGTGTGGGTGATTCCCATAAGATCTCTTTCCGTTACTGTGAAGAGAACGTTCTCCAGACCAGCGCCGTAAAGGTTGCAAGGGACGAGACCCTGCTTACGGAACGCTTTGATGACGGCCTTGTTGCCGACTTCACGGACTTTGCCGTTAAGCTCAAAATGCTTCATTGTTTTGTTGATTAAAATGTGTTACTCAGTTCCGGACCGCCCGGAACCCCATTGCACCAAAAGCGTTGTATGCGCTTTGTAATTGCGCGGCAAAGATAGGAATATTTTGTGAATAGGCAAAAGCCCAGCTCTGAAATCTCCGGAATTTCCTTTTGCCATGCCTACTTCACCAAGCCAACCGCATCATTCCATGCTTCCTTTTTATAATATGAATCAAGAAGCGGAGTTCCGGCGCAAGGCAGATACATGCTGAAACCTGAATAGGTCTCAATGTCAATCAAGCCCAGCAATCGTTGGGTGGCGTTCTTATAGATCACGCAATTGTTGATTGCGTTGTCAAGATCTTTGAGATCACTTTCCGAAGCGCCACATTTTTTGAATATGTCAGCCAAGTCATAGAAATAATGCCTTCCTGACCGGAAATACCCTTGAATGTCATCTGTCGGGGCATTGGCGATGGCTTCGGAATATTCATTGACCAGTCTTTTGCAGACAGCGGCCAGATCCTCAACTTCTTCGGTTCTGACGATGTTGACTGTCGATGAACGTTCAGATCCACTTTTTTTATTGTACATCTCGAATGAATCCTCAAACAGCCCTTTGAGGTCAGGTGTTGTCCTGCCGATCAGGAAGGACGTGATCTTGGTGTAGTCGAACATCCCGTCTCCAAGGACCTCGGCGGGCGAGAGGCCAAGATAGTCTGCCTTGTCTTTCAGTCCATAGACAACCTCCACACCGGCGGTGAAGCACATATCGAAAAGAATATAATCAAGATGGTAGGGGATGGCGTCGGCAAACTCGCTCACGCTCATTTCTTGGGCAAAATACTGGTCATGGATGTAATCCTGCCCTATCGAGCGGACTTTTCCATAGAATGGGTCGATTTCGGCCAGACTGCCTTCCGGGACGGAAAGCCTTGGCTGCGTGACTTCCTGCATGGAGGCGCAGGAAACCTTCCCGTTGATGTCCTTGCCGTGCTCGCTTTCGAATCTGCCTGGATTGTAGTAGTAACCTGCCGGCAGCCAACCGGAACCATGTGACGAGAACACCATTCCATAGCCTTTGGCCGGAAAGTTGTCCTTGACAAAACCGAGAACCTCCCGAATTGTGGAAGGATCTGCGGCCATCACGGAAGGATCAAAGGTTTTCAGGGTATCAGAGATGATCTTTCCTTTCTTGTTCTTGTAGATTCTTCTGAGGTGAGATTCCACAGGTTTGGGCATCAACCGGCGGGATGGATCATAGTAGGATTTGGGAATCTTGGAATACACCAAAAGAACATCGTCATTCACTCCTGGAATGTACCCGCCTTTCAGTCCATTGTCCTGATTGTCCATATTGCCTTCCAGAAAGTCCCCCAGATTGTTGAATCCACACTCGTAGAAAAGCAAGACACTGCGGTTCATGTAGTTGACGGGTTCGTCCTGATTCTTGCAGCATCCGGAGGCCGCGATCATAATGAGTGCGGCGGCTGTTCCTGCTATGGCCTTAAATATATTCATGGTTGGTCTTTCAATTTAATCAGCGCAGCCGTTATGTTCAGGCTGCATGAATGGCAAATATACGGAAATTCCTGAATAATGGTTATATTTACCGACCAAAAACAATTTTTTATGAATATAGGTATCAAGATGATTTTATCTATCGGAGCGGCCGCGGCTCTCTGCTCTTGCGGCCAAGGGGAACAGAAAACGCAGGACAATGAATTCCACTACCTTCTTGACGAGTTCGCCGACCTCAAGGTGATCCGCTTCAAGGTGCCTGGTTGGGATGCGCTCAGCCTCAGGCAGAAGGAATATGCCTACCATCTCTCGGAGGCCGCCAAGCTGGGCCGCGACATCACCTGGGACCAGTACTGCAAATGGAACCTCCCGATCAGGCACGTGGTGGAAGACATTTTCAATGAATATAAAGGCGATCGTGAATGCGCTGATTTCCAGAACTTCACCGTCTATGCCAAGAGACTTTTCTTCGCCAACGGCATCCATCACCACTATTCCGAGGACAAGTTCTTCCCGGAGTGTCCGAGGGAATATTTCCAGAGCCTGATGGAGGCTGTTGGTGACGGAGACAAGGCTGCGGAGCTGCTTGAGGTGATATATTCACCGGACATCTACCCTCAGCGTCGCTCCACTTCCAAGACTGGCGACATCGTTGAGCTTTCCGCCGTGAATTTCTACGATGGCGTGAGCCGCGAGGAGGTAGAGAAGTACTACAACTCTCTGATGGATCCGAACGACAAGACACCTGTTTCCTACGGCCTTAACACGAAGGTTGTCAAGGAGAACGGCAAGGTTGTCGAGAAGCCTTGGAAGGTCGATGGAATCTACGGTCCGGCGTTGGAGAAGATCTGCGCTGAGCTTGAGAAGGCCGCCGATGTAGCTGAGACAGACCTTCAGAAGAAAGCCATCGGACTTCTTATTGAATATTACAGGACTGGCGATCTGAAGACGTGGGATGATTTCAATGTAGATTGGGTTCAGGACACGGTCGGCACGATCGACTTCATCAACGGCTTCATCGAGGACTATGACGATCCGCTCGGACGCAAGGCCACATGGGAGGGCTACGTTAACATGAAGGACTCAGCCGCGTCTGCCCGTACCGAGGTTCTGAGCGCCAACGCGCAGTGGTTCGAGGACAATTCGCCTGTGGATCCGCGTTTCCGCAAGCCTCACGTGAAGGGCGTGTCCGCCAAGGTTGTGGACGGCATAACCCTTGCCGGTGCCACCTATCCTGCCACCCCGATAGGCATCAATCTCCCTAACGCAGACTGGATCAGGCGTGACTACGGCTCGAAGTCTGTCACCATCGCCAACATCACCCACGCCTACGACTATGCGGCTCAGGAGTCTCCTAAGAGCACTCTGACCGAATTCGCTTACGATCAGGCGGAGATTGATGCCTACAAGAAGTATGGCTCTTACACCGATGAGATCCACACTGATCTCCACGAATGCCTTGGCCACGGTTCCGGACAGCTCCTTCCGGGAGTGTCATCCACGGCTCTCGGTGAATATCAGTCAACCCTTGAGGAGGCTCGTGCTGATCTGTTCGGGCTTTATTATATGGCTGACCCTAAGCTTGTTGAACTTGGCATTATGCCTGACGCTGAGGCCTACAAGCCGGCATATTCAAACTACATCAGGAACGGTCTTTTCGTGCAGTTCACGAGGGTTGAGCTCGGCAAGCAGAACACTGAGGCTCACATGCAGAACCGCAAGCTGATCGCCGAGTGGTGCTACGAGAAGGGTGCCGCGCGCGGAATCATCGAGAAGAAGATGCGTGACGGCAAGACGTATTTTGTCGTGAATGACTACGAGGCTCTCCGCGGTCTGTTCGCCGAGCTTCTCGCCGAGATCCAGAGGATCAAGTCCGAGGGTGACTATGCCGCCGGCAAGAATCTTGTCGAGACTTACGCCGTCAACATCGATCCTCAGCTCCACAAGGAAGTTCTTGAGAGGTACGCCGCCTTGAACCTCAAGCCTTACGGAGGCTTCGTCAATCCGGACATCGTTCCTGTCGAGAAGGACGGCAAGATTGTGGACTACAAGATTGAGTACGTGGACAACTACCTCCAGCAGCAGCTTGACTACGGCAAGAAGTACAGGACACTTTAATTCGGTCGCTGAGCCTTTATCCGGTCGCTGAGCCTGTCGAAGCGACTTAACCGTCGAGACGAAAAAAAGTGAACCTGACTGAAAGAATATTACAGGATTACTCATCGTATCTGAAACTTGAGCGTGCGATGTCACCCAACACGGTGGCATCGTACTCTTCTGATGTGAGGGAGTTCTTCTCAGTAGTGACCACTGAGCCCGCTGACGTGGCCACGCAGGAAATTCTGGACTATCTTTCTTCCCGTGACACTTTATCGAAGCGTTCTCAGGCACGTTTCCTGAGTTCGCTTCGATCATTTTTCGATTGGCTTGTCATGGAAGGTGATCGCAAGGAAAACCCTTGTGATCCGATCGATTCCCCCAAGATGGGCCGTTACCTTCCTGCTGTCCTCTCCGTCGATGAGGTCAGCGCCATAATGGATTCGGTGAATCTTTCGACCTGGACCGGCAAGCGCGACCGGGCGATTCTGGAGGTTCTTTACGGATGCGGACTGCGTGTCTCCGAGGCCGTAGGTTTACGGATATCCTGCGTCTACATAGATGAATCCTTCGTCCGTGTCATCGGCAAAGGCAACAAGGAACGCATAGTCCCGATGGGGGATATGGCCGCCTCTGCGGTCCGGAACTATTTGGATGTCAGACCGACTCCCTTTTCGTCCGAGTTTGATGACATCATGTTCCTGAACCGCTTCGGCAAGTCGCTGAGCCGTGTCTCGATGTTCAACATAGTAAAACGTCAGGCCATTATGGCCGGCATCCACAAGGAAATCTCTCCGCACACATTCCGTCACTCCTTCGCCACCCATCTGATCGAGAACGGCGCCGACCTTCGTGTCGTGCAAGACATGTTAGGCCACGAGCAGATCACCACCACCGAGATCTACACCCACATCGACACCACCACCTGGCAACAGTCCGTCCTCTCCCATCACCCCCGCCGATAATCCCTTCAATCCACTGTTTCCAAGACGGCATATTTCCGAAAATCGCTTCCCGAGAGTGCACCATACACTCTATAGCGTCATTTATCTCTGAAATTGATTCCCGAGAGTGCACCGTGCACTATAGAACATCACTTCTCCTCCGAAACGTTACCCTAAAGTGCTAATCAGCACCCGGTGGAGGAGCGATGCGACACCTGGCGAGTTTGGAGGCTTTGTCGGGCGGAAGAATGCCGGCTTTCTGAAGGTTGGAGACAGTCCAGTCTGCTTTTGGAGAGTTCTCACGGAATATGATGATGCTCCGCGCGGCACGTTTTCCGATGTACGGATGCGCCGCAAGTCCCTTTTCAGGAAGTGTCCATAATGAATATGCCGGAGTTGCCACTGTGTCCAACTTGATGAGATCCTTGAGGTTGTCGAACTTCTCCTGATCAAAGTGCCAGATGTCCATAAGTTGCTCAGGGTAGGAATATCCTCTCAGTTCCTTGCGATAGGAAACCATCTTGCCGGCGAAGAACTTTCCGATGCCCGGAAGTGACATGAAGGTCGCGGAGTCGGCCAGGTTTATGTCGATCTTAGGAATATCAATGTACTTTTCCAGCCTTCTGAACACGGAATCCTCCACGACATAGGATTTTGCGAAATCGTTCTTGCGGCGGAACCGGCCACCTTTCCGACGATAGTTGTCGATTGACTGTGCCTGTTTCTGCGTGAATCCCAACCTCATCAGGTCATCGACGCTTACCGTGTTGGGATCGAAACGGAAACTCTCGTACTTTCGTGGGGTGTGATTCCGCCTGATTTGCTCGGCTTGGATGGAATGTTCGGAGTTTTTTCGGTATGTGCCGGTCCGATACTTCGCTTCTGCTGGCTTAGCGACCGGAAGTGTCGTATCGGAGGCTGGACGTTCCGGTCGCTGAGCCTGTCGAAGCGACCGAGCCTCTTCAGTTTCTGATTCCTGAGCCTGCGCATAGACAAACACCGTGTCAGGCTCGTCGTGGTTGGCGATGATTCTTGCGACGGATGCCTTGCGGATGAACAAGGCGGCTTGGTAACCGACAATGAGGAACAACAGGGCCACGGCCCCGACTACGAATGAAGCGGACGGATTTTTGCCATCCTTGTTGGAGTTGAAGTCTTTCATGAGTTTCGGAGATTTATTCAGTTCAGATCATGTGAGGAAAAGTTATGTTATGTTTTAATTTGAAAACAATATAGACTGACAAGTGTGCATGCATTAGGTGGGGCATCTTCTTTTTTGAAGATTACACAATGAGCGGGCATATCCAAACCTACTCTACCGCTTCTGTTTTCCGCCTCTTTTTCTCCGAAGGAGCCCCGGCGACAACTATGACAATCTCCCCCTTGGGCTCATGTTCCTTGTACCATGCCGCCACTTCAGAGAGTGTTCCGCGCTTGTGTTCCTCATGGATTTTTGAGATTTCCCGTGCCACGGAACATTCGCGTCCGGGACCGAAATATTCAATGAATTGGTCGAGGGTTTTCACCAATCTGTAAGGTGACTCGTAGAAAATCATTGTTCTGGGCTCTTCCGCAAGAGTTTTCAGCAAGGTCTGGCGACCCTTTTTGACCGGAAGAAAGCCTTCGAAGCAGAACCGGTCGCATGGCAGTCCTGAAGAGACTATCGCCGGAATGCAGGCTGTGGCTCCGGGAAGAGTCTGCACCTCTATGCCTTCCGCGGCGCACGTCCGGGCAAGAAGAAATCCAGGGTCTGAGATTCCAGGTGTTCCGGCGTCGCTGATCAGGGCCACGTTCAGGCCGCCAAGAATCCGTTCCTTGATCATCTCGGCGGTCTGGTGCTCGTTGAACTTGTGATGCGACTGAAGTTTTCCGTGGATGTCATAACGGTGGAGCAGGACGCTGCTGGTCCTGGTGTCCTCGGCCAGAATGAGGTCCGCGTCTTTGAGGACCTGGACTGCTCTGAATGTCATGTCATCCAGATTTCCGACAGGGGTAGGAACTATGTAGAGGATTCCTGGCATGGTCGTGCCGTTTTATGGTTTTTTTTTGACATCATAGGATCGGTCGTTCATATTGCCGGTCCTATGGATTACTTAAGTTTCCTGCGAACCGCCATCATCAGCCTGTAGACAGGCTCCGAGTTCAGATCCCAGTCCGGAAAGTTTGTCTGGATATAGGTGAGTGCCTCGTCGAGCGTGGTCATGCCGTTGAAAGCGCTGATGGTGTTCTGGAAAAGGAGCGGATCCTCCCTGAACAGCACATTGATCAGCAACACCCTGTCGTTGAGGGAGATCGCACTGATTACGTTTTTCACTTGGGATCCAGGGCGGTCTGTTCTCCAGGCTTGTTTCTCGGCCATCACATCCATGACTGCGTTTTCTGTTTTTCTGCTGTCGAGGATGGCGGCCTTGGCTTTAGGCGTCGGTTCTGGTTCCGTGGCCGGTTTGATCACAATCTCAGGTTCGATGTTGAGCATCGGCTCCTGCGTCGGCTCTGTAATCGCGGAGGGTTCGTTCTCCGGGAGGTCGTCATCGAACGGAAGGTCATCCAACGCAGCCGTCTTTGCCGGCTCGTTGATCTCCATGGTCACTTCGACAGGTTCAGTGACGATGGCGGCTTCGGCCGGAGTATTCGTTTCGGCGTGCTCTGGTGACACATTGGTGGTCACTTCGACAGGCTCAGTGACCGGAGAGTCTGGCTCGGCGACCGGGGCTGTCGGATCTGTGACCGGAATATCATCAGCCCCTTTGTCCGTTGAAGCGGAGGTGTACTCAGCCGCCGGATCCTCGATGATCGGCGTGATGTCGATATCCTGAAAGTCAATATCGATAGGTGTGTCGTCTGCCTGGACTTCTGTTGATGCTGTTCGTTCAGTGGCTACGGATCCGGCCACTTCGACAGGCTCAGTGACCGGCGTACATGATTCAGTTTCCGTGGCAAGCACGCGCGCTTCATTCTCGAGAGCCTCAAGCTCCACCTTTATCTTGCTGATTCTTTCCAGCAGTGCGGAAATCCTTTTTTCGTCGATGTTTCCCATAAAAATGCTATCTTTGCCTGACAAACCCATAAGACGGAAACCACGCCGTACAGCAAGGTTTGCGAGTGTTATTCATTATTTCAACAAATCTAACGAAATGTTTTCAGAAAACATAAAAAAAACCGGATGTATTGAAGTCATTTGCGGCTCGATGTTCTCCGGCAAGACCGAGGAACTGATCCGCAGGATCCGCAGGGCCAAGTTCGCCAATCTCAGAATAGAGATATTCAAGCCGACGATAGACACAAGATATTCAGAGGATGACGTGGTTTCCCATGACTTCCACAAGATTCCGTGCCATTCAGTGAAAGATCCGAAGGAAATGCTGAATGTCGGTCCGGAAGTTCAGGTCGTGGGAATAGACGAGGCCCAGTTCTATGACATGTCGCTTGTTGATGTCGCACAAGAGCTTGCCGATCGTGGAATACGTGTGATCATAGCCGGCCTTGACACCGATTTTCTCGGAAAGCCTTTCGGTCCTATGCCTTACCTGATGGCCGTCGCCGAGGAGGTGAGAAAGGTTCATGCCATCTGTGTCAGGTGCGGAAATCTCGCGAACCATTCCCACAGATTATCACACAGCACAGAACTCGTGGTCCTAGGAGAAAAGGATGCCTACGAGCCTCTGTGCCGTGAATGCTACAACAAAGCTATCGCAGAGGAACGTGAGGCTTAGTCTTTCACGTTCTTCAAAGCCTCGCGTACCTTTGCCTCGATCTCGTCGCAGAGCTCCTGATTGTCCTTGAGCAACTGCTTTGTGGCCTCGCGCCCCTGAGCCAGTTTCTGGTCGCCGTAGCTGAACCAAGAGCCGCTCTTGCCCACGATTCCATATTCAACGCCAAGGTCAAGAATCTCTCCGGCGTGGGAGATTCCTTCTCCGAACACGATGTCGAACTCTGCTTTCTTGAAAGGCGGAGCCATCTTGTTCTTCACCACTTTGACACGTGTGCGGTTGCCGAGAGCCTCGTCTCCATCCTTGAGCTGTGTGGTCTTGCGCACGTCGATACGTACTGAAGCGTAGAACTTCAAAGCGTTGCCGCCGGTCGTGGTCTCCGGATTGCCGAACATCACGCCGATCTTCTCCCTCAGCTGATTGATGAATATGCAGCAAGTGTTCGTCTTGGCGATGTTGGCCGTCAGCTTCCTCAGAGCCTGGCTCATAAGTCTTGCCTGGAGTCCGACCTTGTTGTCTCCCATCTCGCCCTCGATCTCAGCCTTCGGTGTCAAGGCGGCGACAGAGTCAACCACCACGATGTCGATCGCTCCCGAACGGATAAGGTTGTCGGCGATCTCAAGCGCCTGCTCGCCGTTGTCCGGCTGTGAGATGAGCAAAGTCTCCAGATTTACCCCTAGAGCCTTTGCGTAGGTTCTGTCGAAAGCGTGCTCAGCGTCGATCATCGCCGCGATGCCGCCCTGTTTCTGCGCCTCGGCGATCGCATGGATCGCCAAAGTGGTCTTACCGCTGGATTCCGGACCGTAGATCTCCACGATCCTTCCGCGCGGATAACCTCCGATCCCGAGCGCATGGTCAAGCGCGACGGAACCGCTCGGAATGACCTGCACGTCCCATTGTGGCTGTTCCCCCAGCTTCATGATCGTCCCTTTCCCGTAGTCTTTCTCAATCTTGTCGATCGTGGCCTGCAGCGCCTTGAGTTTCGCGGCGCCCGCGTCTGTGGCCTTTGCCTCTACCTCTTTTGCCATAATGATTAAATATAGTTGTTAGTTGTTTTTGGGCGAAAAGATGTCGCCTTTGTGACAAAGATATAAAATTACGTCCAATCCGGCGTTATTTTTCACTAAATTTGTAGTAAAATGATAAACTCGAAAGATATGCGGGAGCAATTGTTGGGAAAGACACCGGAAGAACTTAAGGAAATCGCTTTGAATGTCGGTCTGCCGGCCTTTACGGGCAAGCAGATTGCTCAGTGGATGTACGGGCGCAAGGTCCGGAGCTTTGATGAGATGACCAACATCTCAAAGGTTGGACGTGAAAGGCTTAAGGAGGAATATTCACTCGGTGTGACCATGCCTTCGATGTGTCAGGTTTCGTCGGACGGCACTAAAAAATACCTTTTCCCGATCGGGGAAGGCAATGCCGTCGAGGCTGTGATGATTCCTGATGACGACAGGAAGACCCTCTGCGTATCCTCTCAGGCCGGATGCCGGATGGGGTGCAGGTTCTGCATGACAGGGCGTCAGGGATTCCATGGCAACCTCAC
>DCMG01000134.1:25816-57738 GCA_002321335.1 Bacteroidales bacterium UBA1628
ATGGGCGAGCCGCTTGACAACTTCGGCAATGTGATGAAGGCCATCGAGGTGCTTACGGCGGACTGGGGCTTCGGCTGGAGCCCTAAACGCATAACCCTTTCCACCATCGGAGTCCTGCCGAACCTGAGGAAATACCTCGACTCCACCCGCTGCCACCTGGCGGTCAGCCTCCACAACCCGTTCCCTGACGAAAGGGCTGAGTTGATGCCGGTGCAGAAAGCCTGGCCGGTGCAGGAAGTGATTGACATGATCCGTGAATATGACTTTACCGGCCAGCGCAGGGTCAGTTTTGAATATACAATGTTCGCGGGTCTGAACGATGACAAGCGTCACGCTGACGCATTGATACGGTTGCTTCGCGGACTGGAATGCAGGGTGAACCTGATACGCTTCCACAAGATTCCCGACGCTCCGTTCGATACAACTCCGCAGATCATTATGGAACGCTTCAGAGACAGGCTTTCCAACCACGGAATCACCTGCACGATAAGGGCTTCCAGAGGCGAGGACATACTCGCCGCCTGCGGGATGCTGGCCGGGGAGCATAGTAGTAAATGAATATAAATCTGAGAATGACTATGGAAACGAAAATCGGTAAGTTAGTGGTGCCTCTGGCCGTGATGGCCGTGTCGGTGTTCACGGCCAACGCACAGATTTCTCATTCTGTGTTGGACACCAGACGGGAGATGAAAGACCTCAGGGTAGAGAAGATAAAACATAAGCTGGATTCGGTAAAAGCGGTACGCCATCGTCCGACCGTGGCCTTGGTGCTCAGCGGAGGCGGAGCAAAGGGCTCGGCCCATGTCGGGGTTATCAAGTATCTTGAATCAATCGGGATGCCTGTCGATGTCGTGATGGGAACCAGTATGGGTGGTCTTGTCGGAGGTATTTATGCTTTGGGCTATGATGCCGGGCAACTGGATTCGATAATCCGCGACATTGACTGGGATATGGCTTTGAGTGACAAGGTTCCGAGGGATTACCTGTCATATTCGGCGATAAAATACAAGGAGAAATATGTCCTGTCCTTCCCATTCTTTTATGACAGGAAGGAATATATGCAGATGAAAGAGTCTGACCAACAATATACCCGCAGGGTTGAAGACATCCATTTCGGCGCCGGGGAGGCTGACGCGACGAACATGGTCAAGGACAATCTTCTCGGAAGCCTTCCTTCAGGAATGGTGTACGGCCAGAATGTCAACAACATATTCAGCTCGCTTTCCGTTGGTTATCAGGATGTGACTGATTTCTACGACCTTCCGGTCCCGTTCCTTTGTGTGGCTACGGACCTTGTGTCGGGAACCGCCAAGATCTGGACCAAGGGCAAGCTTAACACCGCACTGCGTTCCACTATGTCAATCCCTGGACTTTTCGCTCCGGTCAGAGTGGATGGAATGGTGCTGGTGGACGGCGGCATGAGGAACAACTATCCGACAGATCTTGCGAAGAAGGTAGGCGCTGACATTGTGATCGGAGTGAACCTTTCCGACGGCTACAAAAGCTACAATGAAATCAACAATCTGGCTGACATTATCAACACCGGCATTGATATGCTTGGCCGCACGTCATTCGAGTCCAACATCGACATCCCTGATGTCAACATCAAACCGGACCTGCACGAGTTCAATATGCTGAGCTTTGACGACAGGAGCATCGACACAATCATCAACAGAGGCTATCAGGCCGCTCTGGCGGTTGCTGACAAGTTGGATTCGCTAAAGGCTGTTGTCGGCTCGGACGTGACAACGATAAATAATGATCCTGCCGATGACATCAGGCTAAGGAAAGTGCTTGTATCCGGAGTGGAAATCGCCGGCGTTGACGACAAGGAAAGCCTGTACCTGATGAACAAGATCAAGGTGGGAGCCGGTTCCAGGATGGGAAACTCCGAGATAGAGGATGCCGTGGCCACGATATTCGGGACCAACGCTTTTGACTATGTGAATTATGAACTTCTTGGTGACGAGGAGCCTTACAGGCTGAAGTTCAACTGCAAGAGGGGACCAATCTGTCAACTTGGGCTGGGAGGTCGTTTTGACACCGAGGAGATTGTGTCTGTGCTTGTCAATCTCGGACTTGGGGTGCACAAGATACAGGGCTCGTCACTGGACTTTACCGGAAAGGTGGGAACCAATCCGAACGCCAGCCTGACATATTCGTACATTTCTCCCAAGGGAATGTCGTTCAATGTCATGGCAGGAGTGAGGTACACTGACAGGAACACATTCAGCATCGGTGACAACAGGTTCAGGATCAACTTTTTGGATGTGCGTCAGGAAATCTATCTGTCCAACATAACCTGGTCCACCTTCTATCTGAAGACAGGTTTCAGGAACGACTACTACAACGTCAATTCCGTGATGGCTGAGCAGGCTTTCGGGGACTATGATGTCAATCAGCTGTCCAATGACTATGTGACATTCTTCTTCAACGCGCGCAAGGATTCGTTCGACAACGCCTACATCCCGACCAAGGGTAAGTCATTCGGTGTCTCATACGATTGGGTGTTCGGTGGCGGGCCGCAGAAATTCAACAACTTCCACGCTTTGACCTTGGATGCCAAGGAGGTTGTGGGCGGTGACAGATTCGCTTTCATTCCATCTCTGAATATCCGTTATCTTATCGGAGATGAGGTTCCGGTTCCTTTCACCAACACGATGGGAGGAAGCATGGCGGGCCGGTATCTGGACCAGCAGATTCCTTTCATCGGGATCAACAACGCCGCTGCGATGCAGAAGATTCTCGGGGTGGTCCGGACAGACTGGCGCTTCAAACTGCTCAAGAACAACTACTTGACTGCTATCGCCAACTATGCTTTGTCCTGTGATGAAATCTCGGCCTTCAAGAATTTGAACGAGGAGGTGGCGGGCTATCTGGGGTGTGGACTCCAGTACACATACAACTCTATAGTCGGGCCTCTCAGCCTGAATGTACATTGGTCAAGCTATACACACAATGTTGGGCTTTACATGAGCCTTGGATTTGATTTCTAAGAATATGGAAGAGTTCGCTAAAGTGCTGGACAGGCTTCAGACCCAATGTGTGAAGAGGGAATATTGCCGCTCTGACATATTCAGAAAGGCTATGACAGCCCTTGAGGGGGACAAGGACACCGCGGAGAGATTGGTGGCCTCTCTCGTTGAGGATCGCTTTGTTGATGATTCGAGGTACGCCGCCGCTTTCGCCAGGGAAAAGGCAAGGCTTGCCGGATGGGGGCCGGTGAAAATATCCTTTGCGCTCGCTGCCAAAGGTATATCCAAAGATGTGGCTTCCAAAGCATTGAGAGAGGTGGAACCAGAGGAGGCTGACCGTCGGATGCTTTCTGTTCTTGAGACTAAATACCGATCTTTGAAAGGTGATCCGCAGGAGAAGTTCAAATTGATCAAGTTCGGTTTGACCAGGGGATATGAATATGAGAAGATAGCTCCGGTTGTGGATGAGATTTTGAAGAAGAATAGTTAAATTTGCGCTTTAGTAAAGTCATGGCATGCGCCCTGACGTGATTCTGGATTCATGATTAAGTCGAACATAATTCAATTGATATGAAAGCGATAGTAAAAACCGATTTCAACTTGCCGGGACAGGTTGGAAAGTATGTCGGTAAGGTACGTGATGTCTACGACATTGACGGAAAGTATCTCGTGATGGTTGTCACTGACAGAATCTCTGCCTTTGATGTGGTTCTGCCTGAGGGCGTTCCGTACAAGGGACAGGTTCTGAACCGCATAGCGGCCAAGTTCCTTGACGCGACGGCCGACATCCTTCCCAACTGGAAAGTTGCTGTCCCGGATCCGTCCGTCACGGTCGGCTACAAATGTGAGCCGTTCAAGGTTGAGATGGTCATCCGAGGTTATCTTGCAGGACACGCCTGGAGAGAGTACAAGGCCGGAAAGAGGACAATCTGCGGAGTGGCCATGCCGGACGGTATGGTCGAGAACCAGAAGTTCCCGGAGCCGCTTGTGACTCCGACCTCTAAGGCTGCCGAGGGACACGATGAGGATATTTCAAAGGAAGAGATTATTGCCCAAGGCCTTGTAGGGCGGGAGGACTACGAGAAACTGGAGGCTTACACCAGGGCGATTTACCAGCGTGGCTGCGAGATAGCGGCTCAGCACGGACTGATTCTGGTTGACACCAAATACGAGTTCGGCAAGAAGGACGGTCAGATCTACCTGATGGACGAGGTCCACACTCCTGATTCCTCACGCTATTTCTACGCCGATGGTTACGAGGAGAGGCTTGCCAAGGGTGAGCATCAGAAGCAACTTTCCAAGGAGTTTGTCCGTGAGTGGCTGATGGCCAATGGCTTTCAGGGGCAGGATGGACAGAAAGTTCCGGAGATGACTCCTGAGGTCGTGTCCGGGATCTCTGACCGCTACATTGAACTCTACGAACATATTACCGGGGAAAGGTTCGAGAAGGCGGAATATTCCGCAGGCAGCATCGAGGCCAACGTCAAGGCTTGCCTTGAAGGTCTGAAATGATAAAGTCGCTTCGACAGTTTGGGTAACTTCGTCACTTCGACAAGCTCAGTGACCGATCTGTCATGGATCCTGAACTTGTCGAAGGGTCTTGATACAATGGACGGCCTGAAACGAATATACGCCCGCAACTGCGAGGTACGAAGGATTGACAGGACGGTCGCCGAACCGTTCCTGCAATCCTTTCACCGTTTGGGCTACACCCGCTGCCGCCACCTCTATGGCCTGTTTGTGAACCGTGGCGAGGATATTCCTCCGGGAACATTGGTGGCCGTAGCCGGCTTTTCAGCTCCGAGAGTGTGGCGGAAAGGAGGCAAGAGCATCCGTTCGTGTGAATGGATCAGGTACGCCTCATTGGAAGGGGTCGGAGTCGATGGCGGAATGGGCAAACTCTTGAAGGCGTTCATCGAGGAAGTAAGACCGGATGACGTGATGAGTTATGCAGACGCGTCGTGGTCGGATGGCGACGTTTACAGGAAACTTGGATTCGCACAGGAGGAAGACAAGGTTTTCCCGGATGGAAGCCGAAGTCTTAAGTTCAGACTTAAACTGACTGAATATGAGTAAGAACCGAACGTTTTTAGGACGAATGTGGCGGCTGCTTCTGATCAAGTTGCCGTTGGCTTTCTTTGCGCTTACGTTTCTGTGGGTCCTTGTTCTGAAATGGTGTCCGGTCTACGTCACACCGCTCATGGTCCAACGTTCGATCCAGTACAGAAACGACAAGAATTTCCACACCCGAAAGACTTGGGTCCCGTACGAAAGAATATCCCCGGAGATGGCTCGTGCCGTGATAGCCAGCGAGGACAATCTCTTTGATAAGCATAACGGCTTCGACTGGAAGGCGATCAAGCAGGCACAGAAGGAATTTGAGAGCGGAAAGCGTCGCCGTGGTGGCAGCACGATCACCCAGCAAACTGCTAAGAATGTGTTTCTTCTTCCTCACAAGTCCTTGGTTCGTAAAGGTTTCGAGGCATATTTCACTGTCCTGACAGAACTTCTTTGGGATAAGCAAAGAATAATGGAAGTTTACCTGAATGTCGCCGAGATGGGCAAAGGAATATACGGAGTCGAGGCTGCTGCCGAGGCTCATTTCGGCACGTCGGCTTCAAATCTGACCCGCCGCCAGGCCTGTCTCATCGCCGCCTGTCTTCCGAACCCGATCAAGCGGAACGCTGGCAAACCGTCAGCCTACATAAGCAAGCGGGCAGGTGACATTGCAGCTTTGGAGCCCAAGATAGGCTATCCCGACTGGGTCTATCACAAATGATTTCAAACTGGAACTTCCTTTGAAATTGTGTATGTTCATCATTGTCACTTTGCCTTGCTGATTTAGTAAATGGAAAAAATAAGCCACCGCAGATTTGGCAAAGGTTTTTTATGGTTACTGTTTTGTAATTCAAGAAAAAAGCCTACATTTGCAGGTAGAAATTTTTGTAAAAATGTTCTACCTTACAGATGAGGATAGTTGACAATATAGAGCGGCAGATACGGCAAAGTGAGGCTGGAAGCCTCTTCTTTGTCTCGGATTTCGCAACATCCGGCAATGATGTCTTTATTAGCCGTTTGTTATCTGGATTTGTGACTGCCGGACTTCTGTGTAGATTATCTGTGGGAATCTACTATAAACCTGTGATGACACGCCTCGGTGTTTTATATCCAGAAGTGTCTGAAATAGTGAAGGCTATATCCAGACGAGATAATGCCCAGATACTTCCGACTGGCGAGACGGCTCAGAATATGCTTGGTTTGTCCACTCAAATGCCGCTGAACTATATTTATCTTACATCCGGTTCAGCCAGAAAGTTGACAATCGGACCAAAGACAATCACATTTAAACGTTGTGTTCCTAAGAATTTCGCTTGCCGGAATGAATTTCTTGCCATATTGATTCAGGCATTGAAGTCAATTGGTCAGGACAGGATAACAGATGAACATAAGATAATCATTAAAGGTGTTCTTAAAAATAATTTGCCGATTGAATCCTTGGAGGATGACCTGAGAACGGCTCCAGTCTGGGTAAGAAGGATAATCTCAAACATCGTAAAGGAAATGGAGAATGAAAAGGTGGATTGATGCGACATTTCAGGAGCGTAAATTGATGCTCCAACAAACAGCCGCAAAAGAAAACTTGCCGGAGTATGCGGTAGAGAAAGACTGGTGGGTGACGATGACGCTAAAGGCACTCTTCAATACACGATGCGGTAAATATCTGGAATTCAAGGGCGGTACAAGTCTAAGTAAAGGATGGATGCTTATTGAGAGAATGTCGGAAGACATTGACATGGCCTTGAATCATAGATTTTTTGTCGAGACTTTGGACAACAATACACAACTTAAGAACCTTCGTAAGAAGAGTCGCAAATTCATAGCGGACAAATTGGCTTGTGAACTTGATGTATGCATGAAAGATCTCGGTCTCACGAACTATAAGATCATACCAGTCATTGATGATGATGCCGGGAACGCAATCTCTACAGATGCGGATCCTACAGTTTTGTTGGTTGACTACAAACCGATTTCAGAGTTCGTGTCACCGTATGTTGCTTCCAGAGTCAAAGTGGAACTGAGCTGCCTTTCGATGGATGAGCCGTTTGAGATGAAGAGTATAACCTCATTGATCAGTTCATCGTTTCCGGAAGAAGATGAAGATACCGAGAGTGTGATACCTGTGGTGTTGCCGTCCAGAACTTTTCTTGAGAAGGCGTTTTTACTGAATGAAGAATTTCAGAAAGACGAACCGAGAAGCTTTCGTATGACAAGACACTTGTATGATTTGGAACGTTTGATGGATACAAGGTTCGGGAGGAATGCTCTTTCAGATTTTGATCTATATTCAAAAATTGTTGAACATCGTCGCAAGTTTTATCATGTCGGATATGCCGATTATGATAAGGACTATCCTGATAAGATTGACTTTTTGCCTCCGGAACGCTGTATGGCCGCTTGGAAAGCAGACTACTCTGAAATGTTGGAGCACTTTGTTTATGGCAGAAAAATTCCTTTTGAACAACTGATAGAGAGACTCTTAGTGCTGCGGAATCGATTCCACGATCTTAAATAGATAAATTAAATGTAAAAATATACCTGAAAGAATATGAAGATACTTGTGACAGGTGCGGCGGGATTCATCGGCTCAAGGTTGATGGCAAGGCTGGCGGAAAGAGAGGATGATGTTGTCGGACTGGACAACATCAATGACTACTATGATGTCAGGTTGAAATACGGGAGGCTGGCGGAGAATGGTTTCAAAGGGTCATTCGAGGAAGGAAAACTGTATGTCAGTGAGATGTTTCCGGATTGTCGGTTCGTCAGGATGTCCATCTGCGACAAATCAGCCCTTGACGGACTTTTCGGAAAGGAAAAATTTGACAAGGTCGTCAATCTGGCGGCGCAGGCCGGAGTAAGATATTCAATCACAAATCCATATTCCTATCTTGAAAGCAACCTTCACGGCTTTCTGAATATTCTTGAGGCGTGCCGCAACTTTGGTGTGGGGCATCTGGTCTATGCGTCATCCAGTTCGATCTACGGGCTCAACGAAAAGGTTCCATTCTCCGAGGATGACAAGGCCGACTGTCCGGTAAGTCTCTATGGCGCGACCAAGAAAGCCAACGAGTTGATGGCGCATTCATATTCAAAACTCTATGGATTCGCCTCCACGGGACTTCGTTTTTTCACCGTCTATGGTCAGTGGGGCAGACCGGACATGTCCCCTATGCTTTTCGCCTCGGCCATCGCTAAGGGTGAGCCGATCAAGGTCTTCAACGGCGGCGACATGATCCGTGACTTTACATACGTGGATGACATCGTGGAGGGCACCATCCGTGTGATCGACCACACTCCGAAGGCTGATGAATGTGCACACGGGGTTCCGGCCAAAGTTTACAATATCGGTTGCTCACATCCTGTCAAACTGATGGACTTCATTAGCGAGATCGAGCAGGCCTATGGCAAGTCCGCCAAAAAGATCTTCCTCCCGATGCAGGCCGGCGATGTCTATCAGACCAACGCAGACACCACCAAACTGGAAACCGAGCTCGGTTACAAGCCAAGCACGTCGCTTCACGACGGTATCCGCCTCTTCATGGAGTGGTACAAGAGCGACCTCAATCCGCTGAAATAGCCTATTGAATATGTTTATGAAGTAACAGTCTATCATGATTTCAAGACAGCCAGGACAGATTTCTGAGAACAGCAAGGGGACAGCGGGGAACACGTTGAACAATCAACGTATTGCGAAAAACACGCTTGTCCTCTATGTCAGGATGTTCTTGATGATGGCGGTTTCGCTTTTCACATCAAGAATAATCCTTCAGGTTCTGGGGGTTGAGGATTTCGGAGTGTATAATGTGGTGGGTGGCATCATTTCCATGTTCGCTTTCATCAATGGCGGGATGGTTTCAGCCACACAGCGTTACATTACATTTGAGATCGGGACAGGAAACAAGGCAAAACTGAGATCTGTTTTCAGCACATCGCTTCAGATCCATGCCGCCATAGCCCTTTTGGTCGTAGCTCTCGGCGAGACTGTAGGATTGTGGTTCTTGCTTGAGAAGATGGTGATTCCGGAAGGAAGGATGACGGCTGCTGTCTGGGTGTACCAGTGCTCGATCATCGCCTCGGTTGTGAACATCATGTCTATTCCCTATAATGCAGACATAGTCGCACATGAAAAAATGTCGGCCTTTGCCTACATTTCCATAGTCGAGGTCATACTGAAGCTTCTGATAGTCTATCTTCTCATGTTTTCGCCGTGCGACAAATTGATTGTCTATGCGGTTCTGATACTGCTTGTCCAGCTGTCAATAAGGTTCATCTATGCCGGTTATTGCAAGAGGCATTTTGAGGAAAGTTCCTATCGCAACAGCTTTGACAAGCCGCTTTTGAGGGAAATGGCCGGCTTTGCCGGTTGGAGCTTCTGGGGCAACCTGGCCGGCATCCTGTACACGCAGGGATTAAACATACTTCTTAATGTGTTTTTCGGTCCGGTCGTCAATGCCGCGCGTGGAATCGCGGTTCAGGTTCAATCTGCCGTGCAGCAGTTCGTGACAAATTTCCAAATGGCACTCAATCCTCAGATCACGAAGAGTTATGCCATCGGTGAGCTTGACCAGATGCACAGCCTTATGTTCAGAAGCGCGAGATTCTCGTTTTTCCTATTGTTCTTCATAACACTGCCTGTGCTTCTTGAGACGGATTTCCTGCTTGGGGTCTGGTTGAAGGATGTGCCTGAAAACGCTGTGGTCTTCACCCGGATAATGATCTGCATTTCCTTGATCTACACGACGGCAAGCCCTTGTGTGATAGCCAATCAGGCTACCGGAAAGGTGAAGGTCTATCAGATCGTCGTAGGAGGAATCCTTCTTATGATCCTTCCGATCTCCTACATCGTGCTGAAACTTGGTGCTCCCCCATATTCAGTGTTCATCGTGCACTTCTGTGTCGAGTCCATCGCACAATGCGCCAGAATGTTGATGCTGAGGAATCTTATCGGACTCCCGATGGGACAGTACATGAAGAACATCTACCTTCCGGTTGCCGCCACCGTCGCCGTTTCGGTCATCTTGCCTGTCTTTGTCCACAATCAGTTTGATGTAGGTTGGCTGAGGTTTGTCGTGGTAGGCTTCACCTGTGTGCTGTCTGTTGGGTTCAGTGTTTTCGCCCTTGGGTTGTCAAAGCACGAGAGATCATTCCTCATCGAAAAGACCATAAGTGTATTAAGATCCGGAAAATCATGAATATGTCCGTATTATGATCAGAGTGACCAATAAGGCAGACTGCTGCGGATGCGGCGCGTGCGCTTCGGTTTGCCCGAGGCGGTGCATTTCGATGTCTGAGGACAGAGAAGGTTTTCTGTATCCTCATGCGGATCCTAAAACATGTGTCAACTGTGGACTTTGCGAGAAAGTCTGCGGAGTGCTTCATCCTTACCCTGAAAGAAAGCCTCTTCAGGTGTTGGCCGCTGTCAACACCGATGAAAAAATCCGGCTTGAGAGTTCTTCCGGAGGTGTCTTCCTTCTTCTTGCGGAAAAGATCATCAACGAAGGTGGGGTGGTTTTCGGTGCCAGATTCGATCAGGATTGGCAGGTTGTCATTGATTATGCTGAAACCATGGAAGGCGTCAAGGCTTTCATGGGTTCGAAATATGTTCAGGCCCGCGTAGGAAACTCTTACAGGAATGCCAGTAAGTTTCTTGACGAGGGACGAAAGGTTATCTTCACCGGAACTCCATGTGAGATCTCAGGACTTCATCATTTTCTGGGCAAGCCATACGATAACCTGCTGTCAGTTGATCTGATCTGCCATGGAACTCCAAGCCCTAAAGTCTGGCGCATGTACTTGGACGAGGTGTTGGACAAGGACAGAACCGTAAAAGCCATCTCGTTCAGGAACAAGTCTGAAGGCTGGAAAACATACCAAGTCTCTGTGGAATATGACGATGCGGAAGCACCGGCGTTGAATGGAAACTCTTGGTCAAATCACTACATGAAAGCGTTTCTTTCTGATTTGATCCTGAGGCCGTCATGTCACTCATGCGCAGCTAAATGCGGACGAGGCAAAAGTGACATAACATTGGCTGATTTCTGGGGTATTTGGGATGAGATTCCGGATTTTTACGATGACAAGGGGACAAGCATGGTCTTTGTCAACACCTCCAAAGGGAAAGAATTCATGAACTTCGGCAAAAGTATGGATTACCGGACGGCTGACTATGATGCGGCACTCAGGTACAATCCGGCTCATTTCGTGTCCGTCAGGACGAACCATCGGCGCGAGTGGTTCTTTACGAGATTGCAGAACACAGACAATGTCACAAGGCTGATTGACAAGGCCATCGCTCCATCTTTGTTTGATTCCTGCGTTAAGTTTGCCACCAAGGTGGCTAAGCGTGTATTAAAGACCAAGTGACATGACCATCGGAATCCTGACATTTCATTGGGCCACGAACTACGGCGCCGTCTTGCAGTGCTATGCGCTGCAATGTTTCCTTGAATCGCTCGGGCATGAAGTCAAGGTCATCGACTACAAGCCTCGAAGATACGATGATTCGTTCCGTAAATTCTTATATTCATGTAAGAAACGTCAGCTTCGTGAATATTTCGACATATTCAGGAAAGAAAAGGCTTTGGTTCGCTTTCGGAAGAGTCATCTTAACATGACACGCAGACTTTATGTGTATGAGGAAATTCTTGTTGTGGCGAGGGGATTCGATGCCATCATCTCGGGAAGCGATCAAGTCTTGAGCCCTTTTTTCCTTATGAATGGAGATGAGAAAGGAAAAGTCACTCCGGCATATTTCCTCGGGTTTCCGTATGATGGCATTCGCATTGGTTACGCCTTGAGTTTCGGGTGTGTGACTTATCCTGAGGATGCCAGTAAGGTTGCGGCTCCGTATGTCAATGCGTTTGACCATCTCAGTGTCAGAGAGGCGACTGGTGTCGGAATAGTCCGGTCAATGGGGCGTAAAGATGTTGAACTAGTTCAGGATCCGACACTCCTGATGAATTCTGATTTTTACAAGTCATTGGCCGACGAACATAAGACAGGGAAAACAGAACATTATGTCTATGCTTTCTTCATCCGTAATGTCGCAGAAAGGAAAACTGCTGTGAATGAGGTTTTTGGCGAAGGAACTGTCCTATGGAACAATGAAGACGGGAACTGCATGATGCAGGGTTGGCTGAGCAAGATCGCACAGGCGGAGTCAGTCGTGACTGATTCCTTTCATTGTATGGTGATGTGTCTGAAAATGCATAAGCCGTTTGTGGTCGTGACTGAGGAGGAAGGACTTGTCGGAATGAATGATAGGTTTTGCACATTGCTTGGAAACATGGGGTTGTCGGGAAATATTGTATTTAAGTCCATGATGTCGGAAATCCGGACGATTGTCTGTAGGCCTATTGATTGGAGACGTGTTGATGCGGAAATCTTGAAACTGAAATCTGTGGGGGAGTCATATTTGCGTGAATCTCTATCATGACGGACAAAAATGAAAATAAGCGTTATCATACCAATATTCAATGTTGAGGATTATATTTCCAGATGTCTTGATTCCATATATAATCAAGGAGTTGACGAGGCTCTTTTCGAAGTCATCGCGGTGAATGATGGATCGACTGATAACTCGGGTTCGGTCATTAAGGGATATCAGGAAATTCATCAGAACCTGCACTTGATTGAGCAGGAAAATAAGGGGGTGTCATCAGCTCGGAACAAAGCGATTTCCGTGAGCAAAGGTGATTATCTTATATTCGTGGATCCAGATGACGCTATTATTGATAATGCTTTGTATTCTTTGGTGGAGTTTGTTGCCGGTGAGATGACTGCCCCTGTCATCATTATGAGGTCATTCGGGAACGGCATGTCAGAGAGGTATAAGTGGGGACACTTGTTTGTGACAGGTGCTGCCGTGAATTGTATCGAGGTGATAAACAAAGGTTTCGTCAGAGGCAGTGTCTGTGGCTGCGCGTTCGGAAGAAGCTTTGTTATTGACAATAATCTTGCTTTTCCGATAGGCGTAAGGAATAGTGAGGACACTATCTTTTTCTTCAAATGTATGGCCTTCTGTGACAAATTGCTTTTTGTGGATATTCCTTTCTATCAGGTTATAGGACGGAAGAATAGCGCGAGCAAATCGTATTCCCGTGAGAAAATCTTCAATTATGTGAAGTCGATAGAGATGGTGAATGACTATATTGACTCGGAGAATAACCTATTGAGAAAAGATTTGTATTATTTGTTGAAATATTTGCTTCTTCTTAATCTTATTAAATCAGCTGTGCACACTCCGGACGTTTCTTTGTCTTATTTAAGGAGTACGGGCGTGGAGAAACTGGCGTATGTGAAATGCAAATATATTAAATATAATAGATTGCAAATGTTTCTGATAAGGAACTCCATCCCTCTTTCATATTATTTGCTGAAAATATCAGGTCGGTAGCGTAAGTCTTTATCATGGCAAAAGTTGGCAAAATAACGGTTCTGTACGTGAACCATGAGGACAATGTCATCGGGGGATCATCGCGGTCGCTTGACAACCTCATCATGTCCGTCAAGGAATATGTCACTCCGATCATCCTGTTGAGGTCAGAAGGGCCTGTGGCAGACTTTTTCCGTTCGCAGGGCTACGAGTGCATTGTGCATCCGTTCAGGCGGTTGACCTACAAAGGGGGAGTGGTGACAAGGACCGTGCGGTTCCTTCCTCATCTTGTGACAAACACCTTAATCAACCACAGGTGTGTCAAGGATGTGTGCAAGGCTCTTTCCGGCAGGAACGTGGACATCGTGCACAGCAACTCGGGTGTCATTGACATCGGGCTGGCTCTGGCGGAAAAACTGGACGCGAAGCATGTCTGGCATATTCGTGAATATTTTGACCTTGGCTTGAACGCCCGGCCTTTCCTCGGGTTCAGAAGGTGGAACAGGGAGATCCGCCGCTCTGATGCAGTCATTTTGATTTCCAATGGTTTACGGGAGCATCTTGGCCTTGTGGGTAGTCCGGATGCATTCTGCTTCCCAGATGCAGTCCGATCGAAGGATGATGTTGTCCTTGACACGGTGAAGGAAAAGTATTTCCTGTTCTGCGCCGGAGAAATGGGTGCGGTGAAACGTCCGGAGACGGCGATTCAGGCATTCGGAGAGTCTGGTCTGGCGAAGAAAGGATATTCGTTGCTCTTTACCGGAAACTGCTGTGCGGAAAGAGAGGCAGAACTGATGTTTGTCGCCAAGGAGTCAGGTGTCACTGACAGAGTGAGGTTTCTTGGCTATGTGCCGGACATCAAACCGCTGATGTCCAAGGCCACGGCGTATCTGATGTGTTCTGAGTTCGAAGGCCTCGGACGAGTGACCATCGAGGCGATGTTCTATGGCTGCCCGGTGATCGCCAGAAGGTCTGGAGGCACTCTGGAGATAATTTCCGACAGGCGGAACGGCTTTTTCTTCGACACCGTCGAGGAATGCTCGGAACTTATGAATATGCTTGCGTCGGCTCTGCCTCTTGACGTTGTACGCGAGGCTCAGAAAGATGCTGTCTCCCGTTATTCAGAGGAGGAATATGGCCGTGAGATAATGCGTGTTTACAATAATTTGACAAGATGATAGGCGTTATAGTGATAAACTACCACAGTGAGGAGAAGACGATCGAGTTCGTGAGGACGGAGCTTGCGAAGATCAGGTCGGACTATGCCGTGGTGATTGTGGACAACGGGAGCACGGAATTGAGCCGTGACCGTCTGCTGGAAGCGTTCAAAGGCGCTGACCAATACGTGTTTGTGGTGCCGTCCGAGGAGAATCTTGGTTTTGCCAGAGGCAACAATCTGGGCGCCGAGGTGGCCAGGAACCAGTTCTCTCCCGATGTGCTGCTGTTCGCCAACAATGACATACGGCTGGTGGATCTTGACACAGTGGACAGGATGGCTGCCAGACTGATGTCTTTGGACGAGGCCGGGGCTCTCGGGCCTAAGGTTGTCGGTCTGGACGGACGGCTTCAGAGTCCGGAACCGTTCATCAGTTTCTGGGACAGGCATGTGGCTCTTTACTGGAGGAGCCTGTTTTCATCAAAGCCGGGAAAGCCGTTTTGGGAAGAATATTCGCAGACAGCTCAGGAAGGATTCCATTACAGGATTTCCGGGTCGTTCTTCATGGTCAAGGCAGAGGATTATTCCGCTTGTGGGGAGATGGATCCGAACACTTTCTTATATTCGGAGGAAATGATTCTGTCAGAGAGGCTTAAAAAAATAGGGAAGGGGGTCTATTATTACCCCGAGGTCTCAGTCGTGCATGAGCACGGGGCGACCACGAGGAAATATTTCGACAAGGTCAGGATCCGGGAACTCAGGTATCAGAGCGAGAAATATTACTATAGAACTTACATCGGAACACCGGCATGGCAGTTTCTGGTGGGGGATCTGACATATTCTTTGAAAAAGTTGCTGAAGAGGTAGATTATGAAACGCAGGATTTACGTGTCGCCGTCGGCTAACCGCAAGAGCGGCTATCCGAACCGCTATTTTGTCATGATGAAGGAGAACCTTGCGGAATATTTCGAGGTGCTGGACGCTTCGAATGAGCCTTATCTGACCCAAGGATGGGCCTTGCTCAAGCATTCGTTCAAGGCTGACATATTCCTGCTCAGTTTTGTGGAGACGATAGCTTTCCACAAACTGGCCTTTGCGCAGTACCTTATGGTGCGGCTCAGTCTCCTGATAATGAGGCTCCGGCGCAAGGAGATAGTCTTCATATTCCATAACCCTCGCCCGCACAAAGGGGAGAACTGGATGTCGCGGTCGCTCACGAAGGCTCAGCTCATTCAGGCGTGTCTGGTCATTTCGCATTCGTGCGAGACCGCCTCGTTCGCGCGAGGCTTGCTTTCTGAATATGGCTGCTCACCGGACAAGGTTCGCTACATTTGCCACCCTGTCGTGGAGCCGTCTCCTGACTTTTGGGTGTCTTCGGTTTCTGGTGCGGACTCGCCGTTCGGACCCACAAGATCGGATGAGATTCTCATCTGGGGGAATATTCTTCCGTACAAGGGGGTGCTGGAGTTTGTCTCCAGTCCGGCCGTGCGTTGCGCCGGTCTGAAGGTCAGGATTGTCGGCAGCTGCAAGGATGTGTCTCTTGCCTCGGACATCGAAAAGGCTGTTGCCGAGTGCGATTCCGAAGAGTTTCTCGGATCCTATGCCGGTGGCTCAGAAACCCTTCGCTCTGAAATTGTTTTTGAGAACAGATCCGCTGATTTTGACGAGCTTGCGAATCTTGTCAAATCCAGCCGTTTCGTTTTGTTCCCGTATCTTCCGGGCAGCGTCTCCAGTTCAGGCGTTCTGATGGACACTCTGACTATGGGCGGCAATCCTGTCGGTCCTGCCATCGGTGCTTTCGCTGACCTTGCCCGTGAGAATGTCTGTCTGGTCTATGGTTCCGAAGCGGAGATGATAGAGATTCTCAGGTCCGACCGTTCGCTGAATCCTGAAGTGCTTCGCGATTTCATCTCCCGCAATTCCTGGCACGCCTACGCCAAGTTTTTCGCCGATTTCTTCGCCGTCCGATGATTCTGTCTGGTCTGTGCCGTTGCATCATGCACAAAATGCAGCCGATGGGTGTTCAGTCGTGACCTTCCCTGATAATGATTGGACCTTCAGTGGCAGTTTGACAGATATGCCGCCTTATACGTTGTCGTTTGGTTGAAATAATTGACCATACGGTTGCATATTCGTGATATTTTGGAATAATGGATTAATTTTTGATATATTTGCTTCTGTTTTGGAAATCCGGATTGCCCTTTCCTGAGAATGACGGATAGAAACATTCCGGTTCTCCATGAATTTGAACAATTTAATATTCTATTATTATGAAGAAAGCATTTTCAATCATCCTTGCGGCATCCATGATGCTCATGGGAACTGTGGCTATGGCACAGCCGGCAATCGGTGTCGGTTACCTTAACTCAACCGACAAGACAAAGTCGGGAAGCACGACCAATTCCACCAATCTGAGTGGTTTCTATGTGGGAGGGTCCTACAACATTAATCTTTCAGGCGCTTTGAATGTGGCTCCGGGAGTATATTATTCTCTTCTTACCAAGAGCGATGCTAACAACTATTTCGGATTGGTTGACACAAAGGTGGATGTGACCGAACACTATCTTTCTGTCCCTGTGATGTTCAATGCTGGACTTAATCTCACAGATGGCATAGTTGGAAGAATTTATGCCGGACCGACTTTGGCCTATGGACTTGCGTCCAACACCAAAGTAAAGGGTACAGTGGCTGGTTTCTCTAAGGATACCAAGATCAACAACTATGACGATGACTACAACTACCGTCGTTTTGACATCATGCTCGGTGGTGGAGTCGCTGTTGACTTCTTCGATATGGTACGTTTCAACATCGGCTATGACTACGGTCTCGTGAACCGCTATTCAGGAGACAGCGATGTAACCCGTCATAGAGGTCAGCTCAGCGTAGGCGTTGCCTACCTCTTCTAGAGCATAGCATTGCTTTATCCAGACAAGTCAAATCCTGTCTGAATAACATATCGTCAAGCGGTCAAGGATTTCATCCAGACCGCTTTCTTGTTGGATTTGATTTTCGGTTAACCTAGCCAGGCCGAATTCAAAGATATGAGTGGCCAAAGCCTGAAGGTCATTTCATGGTGAGATAGTGACGGCGGAGTGGCTCGGGGAATTTCTCGATGGAGTAACGGAGCATGGTGCGAGGCATCGAGGAGGCATATTCATTCAGGAAGAGTTCCAGGCGGCGCCGGTCGCGCTTTCCGGCCTCGCGCAGCATCCAGCCCACAGCCTTGTGCATAAGGTCGTGCTTGTGGCTCATCAACTTGACCGCCAACGCGTAAGTGTCGTCGAACTCGCCGTTTCTGATGAGTGTCAGTGTTGAGACGATGGCGATTCTTTGCTCCCATAGCGAGCCGCTGTCCGCCAATGAATATAACAGTCCCCGCTCTTCCGGATGCTTGGAAAGGTACCCTCCGATGATGGTGGGGGCTGTCAGATCCACCAAGTCCCAGTTGTTGATTCCGGCCGTGTGTGCCAGATAGAAGTCCACGGTTTCCTTGGGAACGGATTTCCGGCATTGGAGCACGAGAATCAAAAGAGCGCAAAGCCGTGCTTCATGCCACTGGGATTCAAGAAGTTTCTCGATTTCTGACAGGGAAGCGAAAGTGTTCTTTTTCGCTACTGCCCTTACATCAGGCACGACCACGCCAAGAAAAAGGTCACCTTCGCCGTATTCTCCGGGACCGCACTTGAAGAACCGGGGAAGCACCTGCCGTTTCTCTTCTGAATGAAGAGCGTCCAGTTCCGCTGTCACTCGCTCGGCGAATATTGTAGCATTATTATCCATAGAAAAGTTACAGTCTTGTCCATGTCACGGTTTCCGAGAAGCCCATCTTTGAGCCTTTGAGCGAGAGGGTCTTGGAGTCTGAAAACCACGCTTTGAGGGATGCGTTTATGCCACGGACAGGGTCATAGATGCTGGCTCCACCCCAGGCTTTCGCCGAAGCGTCGTACTTCAGTCCTTTGAATATCAAGATTTTGTCGCAGTCCACATTCCTCAATGACTTGTCCGGGTTCTTGGTGTCCTTGCGCACAGATCCATCTTTTTCCGTCCTGTTCTGAACCCAGAAGACTTGAGCGGTGTAGGAACCGTCGGCATTCTTGAAGACCTTGACCTTGCTTTTTTCTCCTTTATGTTCGACAAGGTAGTTGCCGATGATGTTGTCACCCGCCGCATTCGGGTCGTCGGTCATTGAGGGACTGTTTTCCGAGACGATCCGATCGTTGGCAATCGGTGTGATGTTCGTCCTAGCCGTCAGGTCTTGTACGTTGAACGTAAATAATGTGAAGGCGGCACATAGCAAGCCTAAAACCATATTGTTCATATTCATGAAAAAAATATGTTGGTATAATAATTGTCTCATCACCGTTTTTCGGTGTGGCGATGGTTCTGTTGCCATTTCTGTGCCTAGGGCTTGAAATCCCGACAAATTGAGTTAATTTTGCCGCATTATGGACAACGGACTTATAATTCTGGACTTTGACGGTACCCTATGCGATACCAGACAAACAATCGTCAAAACTCTTCAGATGACGATGGATAAGCTATGTCTGCCGGTAGCGGACGAATATGCCTGTGCGGCTACAATTGGCCTTCCCCTGAGCGAAAGCTTCAAGACTTTGTTCCCGTCACTGACTGATGCTCAGGCTTCAGGGTGCGCCCAGACCTACAGGGACATATTCGAGGAGAATAAGAAACAGTTCGCGCCGAAGGTTTTCCCTCATGTTGCTGAGACTCTGAAGGAACTTAGCAAGAGGGGACTCACGCTTTCGATCGCTTCGTCCCGCTCCAATCATTCGCTTCTGGATTTTGTCAAGGCTTTTGGTTTTGACAAGGTGATTTCTCTTATTCTGGGCGCCGATGACGTGACAAAGGCAAAGCCAGATCCGGAACCTGTTATTCTGACATTGAGAAAGTTGGGATTCAGCGCGTCAAACGCATTGGTTGTCGGTGATATGCCTTTCGACATCCTTATGGGTGGCAGAGCCGGAGCCAAGACCTGTGGCGTCACATACGGCAACGCTTCCCGTGAGGAACTGCAAGACTCCGGCGCAGACTACATCATAGACGATTTCGCGAATCTCTTGGATTTGAATTGGCTGTGATACTCCATTTGCCTATGAGGGCACTATTTCCCGCTCGGGATGATGATCTTGTAGGTGTTCCCGGCCTTGTTCAGCAATTTGTTGTCTCTTAGCCAAAGATTGGCCTCTTTCAGTTGAAAGTAGGATACTCCATGCTCCTCGGCGAAATCCACCAGACTGGCGATCGCTCCGCTGACCGTGACCACTTCTTTCGGAGAATAGCAAGGGTATTTCTCAAAATCCTCGATTCTGTAGCCGAAAGCAGAAGGGTTCTCGAAGAACATCTTGGCTGACAGCACCCTGAATATGTAACGTGACGTTTCCTCGACCAACCAAAGATCCAAGGCCGACTTCTGCCTCTGGTCCGAAAGACGGCGCGATATTCCACCCTGCCCGGCATTGTAGCTTGCCGCCACCGTCATCCAGTCCCCGTATTTCACGTAGGCCTTGCGCAAGTACTTGCAAGCGGCCACCGTCTCTTTCTCAATGTTGTAACGCTCGTCCACCTCATCATTTATGATGAGACCATATTCCTTGCCTGTGGTCTTTGTGAATTGCCAGAGACCTGCCGCTCCCGCTGATGAATATGCCTTTGGGTTGAGATTGCTCTCGATTGCCATGAGGTATTTCAGGTCATCGGGAATGCCGTTCTGTTTGAGAATGGGCTCGATCTGCCTGAAATAGCGGTCAGACTTTTTCAGCATCAGGATCGAGTTGGAGTGCATATAAGTGAACGAGATGAGTTCCCGGTCCATCCTTTCGTAGAGGTCGCTTCTGTCGAAGCGTATGGTGTCTCCGGCGAACATGATTTGTCGAGGGACGGCAGGAGCCTTGAAATGAAGTTCTTCCTGTGGGTAGATTTGAGCCGAGGCGATGCAGTCGGCGCCGGCTGCAAGAGTGACGGCAACCGCAGTGAGCCTGAATATTATTGCTGTCAATGATGTCATGAATCCTGATTTTTCAATGTATTACAAATTTAGTGAAATGTATTTGATTAATGAATATCACGAAAAGAGAAAAGACCGGATTCCCAAATGTGAATCCGGCCTTTCATGTTCAATGGTGAAGATTACCGCATAAGGACGGCCCTTTCTCCCTGGAAGGTGTCCGAAGAAAGGGAAACCGAAGCCTTGGTCGAAATCCCGAATGGCTCCAAGGTGAGAGAGTTGTAGGTTTTTGATCCTACGCTCTGCCTCAAATAGGATGAGCTTGTCGGTTTTTCGGATCCGAACAGAAGGAACTGGTAACTGTTGACGGCTGCGCTGGAGTACGGACTCGGGGTCATGTGCATCACCCCGTCAATGAAGCCGAGGGCGATGCTGTTGCCTCCCCAGTAGATTGACAGACCGTCAGACAAACCGAGGGTGACGTAGTTGCCCTTGTACCGTCCCAGTTGCTGTGGTTCTATGATGATTGAATGACTGTCAGGATCGAAGTACGCCTTGACGTCTGGGGTGAAGTCGCTTGTGTTGGACAGACCGCTGATTGTGACATCATTGCCGCCAAGGCTGTAGATGTCCACCCGGAACGACTCATCCGAGGACGAGGATGCTCCGTCAACCGTGGCCGTGGCCTTGAACGCCCCGATGAAATCGTCCACGGTCTTGGCCGTGTCAAAGTCAGCGGCTGTGTAACCTTTGGTGGAGGCTGTCTTCTTGACGAAGGATGTGTCGCCATATTCATTGACTATGCAGACGCACAGGGTGTAGGTAGTGCCTTGCTTGAGGGTGTTGAAGACTGTGGCGAATCCTTCATCGGAGCCTAGCTTCTGAATGAACTCTTCGTTGACCGCGTTGCCCCTCTCCCATGCGATCTCGGCTGCGCTTTGTCCGAGGTTTCTCTCCATATAGTCCAGGTAGTCTGTCCTCATGCAGAGGTACTTGAGGGACACGGCGTTGTCCGCCTGCATATCCCAGAACAAAGTCGTGTAAGGGGAGTAAAGAGTGTTGGACTCGTCCCTTCTCCACTCGAACATGTTGACTTTAGGAGTGAACCGGCCGTCCGGGTCGCAAGTGAACCTCTGCATATAGAGTACGGTGGCGGTCGATGTGGAATCGTAGGCGAGCGCCACCGCAGTGCAGTTACCGGCGCCCACGTTCCAAAGTTCTGAACTGTCGTCGTACAGTGTCAGTACCGGAGTTCTTCCCGGAGCCTTGTCCTCTGAGAGCATCTTCTTGACCTCTTCCTGACGCGCCGAGTCTCCAGTGATGTCGCCGCTGACGACGGTAGCCTTGTAGAACTTGGCATGTTCATTCTTGTAGAAAGAGATTCTTGGTGCCTTGAAGCCGGTCTCCGTGGTCTCGATGCCGTCGAATGAAATCTCCACGGCCGGGGTCTTGTCCTCGTTGCCGTCAAACGTGAGGGTTTCGTTGCCTTGGGCGAAATAACCGGCGGAGACGTAGTAGATCAGGTAGAACGAGAATGTGCCCTTGCCGTCGTAGGTGCATGGGTATGAACTGTATGCGGCCTTGCTGCCGGTGTATTCAGCCATGTCGGCGACTTTGACATATTCTTCGTAATTGGAATTGAAATAGCCGATCGACTGGGCGGGCACTGTGCAGGAGTTGTCATCGTTGAGGATGAACTTGAAGGACACTCCGTTGGCCCAATCATTGACTTTGAATATGTTGGCTCCTACCGCTTTTTCTACCTTCAGGCCGGAGTCGCGTCCGGTGTAGAAGGCGTTGTAGTGGTAGGTGGCGGTCTGCGGAACCTTGGCTCCGCTCTCGTCGGTCCTGTAATATGTCTCCCACTCAAGGGCGTAGGAGACGCTAAGGGCGATCTTGTCAGAGTATTGGGTGACGTACGCCCCGTTCCCGGTTTCCTCCTGGCGGTCGGATATGAGGATTGTTGTGTTCAGAGAAGAACCGGCAAGCAGTCTTCCGAGATCCACTTCCACTGGAACTTTGACGGAATGGCTTCCGTCCGGAATCGTGACTGTCTCGGGAACAGTGAACGAGGACTCGTTCTCGCCTTTCTTCCGCAGGCCGACTGACAATTCTCCCTTGTCGCCGGGACGAGCGATCTCGATCTCGATTGTGCCGGTCTCTGTCCCTTGAGGGAATTCCTTGCTCAGGGATGACTGTATGAAGTGTATTTCCTTGGCGTCCTCGGAACTTGGCTTGTAGATGGTCCCGTTCTGTTCCTTGTCGCAGCCTGCCGCAAGAAAGAGCAGTGATGCAGTCAGGCATGATATTGTTCTTGAATATTTCATCGTTTCTAAATGCTATCAAGGATTCTGGTCTTCTTCGTTGATGTTAGGGTTGGCGTCGAGCTCGTCCTTGGGGATTGTCAGCACCCAATCATAGGTGTCTGCCTTGCTGAGGTCGATGCCGTTCCTCTTCATGGCGGCGATGCACTCCTCGGCGAATCCGTCCTCGGTGCGGCGGTCTATGCCCTGTCCGGTGCGGCGCACGTCGAAGATTCGGCCATATTCACCCCACAGCTCGACACGTCTCTGAATCAGGATGTTCTCAAGAAGAGATCCCGTCCAAGTGGTCGTGGTCGCCCCAAGGTGAGTGCCGGAGTAGTTGTAGGCGTTGTACTTAGGGTTTCTCTTGGCCATGACCTTGTTCATCAGGTCGCGTGCCTTGTTCTGGTCTCCAAGCCTTAGAGCCGCCTCGGCTGCGGTGAAGTACATTTCCTCTACCCTCATGTAGATGTAGTCTCCGAGCCATGACTGGACATTGGAGAATGCGAATTTCTTGGAGATGTATGGAGACTCCTTGTCTGTCGGGTCCCACCATCTGAGGCGGATGTCGCCTGAACCGATGTGGTTGTAGAGTTGCTTGTTGATCAGCTTCGGAGCGGACTTCGCATAGGCGCCGTCAACGTTGTCCATGTGGGTGAAGAATCCGGCGTAGGCTCCGGACTGCTCCGACGTCTCGATCCCGGCTCCCCACATCACATTGCCGGCGCTGATGGAGTTCATGCCTCCCATGAGTTCGTTCTCTCCTCCGATCTCGTAAGCTCCTCCGTCGATGACCTGGGACGCGGCCTTGCAGGCTCCCTCCCAGTCACCTTCGGCAAGGCAGACGCGCGACTTGATGCCCAAGGCGACATATTCATTGATGTGTGACTTGTTGCCTTTGTTGAGGGTCGATGCCTCACCTTTTGCGAGCCGAACGATGGCCGAGTCGATGTCAGAGTCAATCTGCTTGTAGACAACCTCAAGGTTTTCCCTTGGTTTGCCTTCGGTGCTGATGGATGTCGGATCGGTGTAAACAGGCACACCCGGATCGCTCCAGCGGTACTTGTCTGTCATCGGATTGTAAGGCGCTCTGGCGAACCATGTCGCAAGGCTGAGGTAGGAGAGTGCCCTGATGGCGTACGCCTGTCCCACAACGTAGGACACGTCTGCGGCGCTGCCTCCCATCGTCTCCTTCGCCGCGATCACGTTGTTGGCGTTGGCAATCCACTTGTAGTTGGCGTACCAGACGTCGTATGATCTGAAAGCTGATGACATATACTGGTTCTTGACGTTGTAGACATGGTCGTACCAGAACCATCCGTTGCCCTGTGACTGCATGATGAGGTCATCTCCCATTACATCCTGGGCGAGGTTGTAGGCGGCGACGCCGAAGCATTGGTGGGTGTTGCCCGAGGTAGACCATCCGGCCGTCCACATCGAACGGTAGATTCCGTTGATTGAGGTGATGGCAGTGGAAGCCTCCTTCATCAACTCCTCTCCGGAGCCCGAGTCTGTCGGGTTGAACTCAAGCATATCGCTGTCGCAGGAAGCGGCCGCGATGGCGAGAGACACGATAAAGTATAGTTTCTTTCTCATTGAATATCCTCCTAGAATTGAATGTCGATACCTGCCACAATGGCTCTGGACGGGGTGTAGGAATATGACACGCTTCCCGTGAAGTTGTACTGTGGGTCCATACCGTCAAGATGGTTGAACATGGCGATGTTGTCAGCCGTGACGAAGAGCCTAAGGGCACAGATGTCCACCTTAGAGAGCCAGTTCTTCGGGAAAGTGTAGCCAAGCGTGATGTTCTTGATGGCGAAATACGAAGCGTTGATGAGGGCGGAGTCGTTCGCAGGGGATGATCCTCCGATCTCCACCATCGGCACGTCCGTCACGTCACCTGGTTTCTGCCATCTGCGCAGGACATTCCTGTGCCAGTTGTTGCCGGCGTACTGCACGTTCATGGTGCCGGAGTACAATCCGTCATAGACCTTGCCTCCGATGGACCAGGTTGTCAGGAAGGACAGGTCGATGTTCTTGAATATCACAAAGCTCGAGCCGAGGCTTCCCGACACTGCAGGCTCACGGCTTCCCATATAGTACTTGCTCAGAGAGGCGAGTGAGACATTGTCGGTCACATATTCATCACACCTGACATTGCTGACGGCTCCGGTCTCGTCCACGCCTCTCTTCCAATAGGCGTAGTAGAGGCGCTTTCCTGAGGCCGGATCGACTCCGGCTGTCTTGGAAAGGTAGAATGTGTAGATCGGCTTGCCGACCTCGATGACGGAGGCGCCGGCGCTGATGAAGTCTTGTGAAGAGGTGAGGCTGGTGACCTTGTTGCGGTTCAGTGAAGCCATGGCGTTGGCGTCCCATCTGAAGTTCGGCCGGTCAATGATGTTGACCCTTCCGGAGAACTCAAAGCCCTGGTTTCTCATCGACCCCACATTGGCGTCGTAGCCGGTGAATCCGGTCGAGATCGCAAGCGGGCTCTCAAGGAGCATGTCACGGGTGTGGCGGTTGTAATATTCAGCGGTGAAAGTAACCTTCCCGCCGAAGAGAGAGGCTTCGATGCCGGCGTTGAGGTTGCCGTTCTTTTCCCATGTGATCGCCTTGTTCTCAAGTTTGGATGCGAAAGCTCCGGCCTCGCTTCCGTTGGCCCAGGTGTAGTCGTACAGGCCTTGCCATGCGTAGTAGGTTCCGAGGTTGTCGTTGCCCTGCACTCCGTAGGAGACTTTGACCGTCAGGTTGCTCAGCCACGAGGAGAACTGTTCCATGAACTTTTCCTGCGACATCCTCCAAGACGCTCCGACAGACCAGAAGTTGCCCCAACGGTCGGTCCTGTAGAATCTGGAGGAGCCGTCGGTACGCCAGCTGGCATCGAAATAGTAACGGTTTCTGAATCCGTAGTTCAGCCTTGTGAACCAGGATTCTATTCCATAGTTGTTCGAGTAGCTGGAGTTCCCTGAAGTCGTCACGGCAGGATCGAGCTCGTCGATTCCGTCCATGATCCCGGTCTTCTCGCCCATAGCGTAGTTGAACCGATAGCGGTAATATTCATGACCGAGAAGAACCTTGATGTCGTGGTCGGAGAACGTGCGGTCGTAGTTGATGATCTGGTTGAAGGTGTAGCTGAGGGTCCTTGTGTTGGTCTTGCTCAGGCGGCCTCCCTGATCCGCGGCGTTGCCGTGATACTTGTCGTTGGTGATGGTACGCTGGTAATCATTGAAGTCCGTTCCCAGATTGGCGGTCAGCCTCAGGCCGTAAAGGAGAGCGTCCTTCCTCGTGGTGCCGAATGTGAGATAAGACCTGGCCGACAATGTGTTGCGGTAGTAGTAGGCCTTGTTGTTGTAGAGCTCTGCCCTTGAGTTGAATCCTTGGGCGGTAGGACGGTTGGCGTAGCCGTTGTCGTCCTCGTCGCCATATTCATACTGAAGGTTTCCGGCCTCGTCGAGGATGTTGTTTC
Source organism: Bacteroidales bacterium UBA1628 (assembly GCA_002321335.1). Classification (GTDB taxonomy): domain Bacteria; phylum Bacteroidota; class Bacteroidia; order Bacteroidales; family UBA932; genus Cryptobacteroides. Next base: position 52,117 of record DCMG01000134.1, read on the forward strand.
CGGCCATGTCCTTCAGGTAGACAGGGTAGACGGGAGCCATGAACTGTGCGGTGTACCAGACGTTGGAGGTTGTGGAGCCGGAGAAGTTCTGATAGTCAGCCTTTGTGTGCGAGTAGTTCGCGCTCATTCCGACCTTCATCCATGAGTTTGTCTGGGAGTCAACGTTGACTCTTCCGGTGTAGCGGTTGAAGTCCGTGTTCTGGAGGATTCCGTTCTCCTTGTAGTAGCCCATCGAGATGAGGTAGTTGACCTTTTCGGTCGCACCGTTCACGGAGAAGATGTGTTCTGTGCGCAGGGCGGAGTTGTCGCTGATCTCGTCCATCCAGTTCTCGTTCCACGCGGCGACCGCGTCGTCCTTGATCTTGCCGGTGGCAGGGTCGATCACCGTTGACCAGGTGTAGTTCTTGTACGGGTTGTAATATTCAGGATTCTTGAGGCCACCGATCGTCAGGCCGAGATTGGCGGCAGCGTATGCGCTCGCACCCTCGAAATCAGATCCTGTGCTGTACTGGGCGCTGTTCCTGAGGGATTCGTAGGTCAACTCGACGAAGTCGTCCATGCCTACGAGGTCATAACGCTTCAGCGACCTGGACGCGATGCCGGCGCTGCCCTTGTAGCTGACAACAGAGCGTTCTCCGCTGCCTTTCTTGGTGGTGATGACGATGACTCCGTTGGCTCCTCTTGCTCCGTACAACGCTCCGGCCGACGCATCCTTGAGAACAGTAAGTGACTCGATGTCAGCAGGGTTGATGGCGCTGAGCGATCCGTCGTAGGGGATTCCGTCGACAACGTACAGAGGTGTCGAGACCGCGTTGATGGATCCGATTCCTCGGATCATTATCGACGCACCCTCACCAGGCTGGCCGCCTCCGGATGTGACCTGGAGTCCGGCCACAGTTCCCTCAATTGATTTGGTGATGTTGCCTGTAACCCTTTTCTGAAGCTCATCGCCCTTCACTACTGAGGCGGAGCCGGTGAAGCTGCTTTTCTTGGCGGTTCCGTATGCTACCACCATAACTTCTCCGAGCTCGTCATCGATAATGTCTTCCTGAAGAACCACATCAATCACGGACTTGCCCGCGACATGGATTTCTTGGGTGACATAACCGATGCTGGAGAATGTCAGGATGGCGTCGGACGGAATCCCTGAGAGCGACCAGGTTCCGTCAGCGCTCGTGACTGTTCCGGTCGTTGTGCCCTCGATGAAGACCCCGACTCCTACAAGCGGAATGTTGCCGCTGTCAGTGACCTTTCCTTTCACATTTATGTTCTGGGCCGTGGCGGCCAGGACGCAGAGAAAGGCCAGAAGAGTGGCGGCTATTGCTCTCTTTATGCTATTTTTCATAATTTGTTCCGAATATGTTCATGTTGTGGATTATTGTCCAAAGGTCTTCAGTAGAGGTCGGTGTCCCGAAGACCGGGATAGCCTCCACACCGTCAAGCCTCAGTCCGACAGGGGAGGCCTCGGCGTTTGCGGCAAGGTTCTCGGAGACCGCCGTCGCCCTTGTCCTTGCAGCCTTTGTCTCGGCCGCCGTTGTGGTCACGGACGCATGCTTCGTGAGTTTGTCTCCGGCCTTGTTCACTACAGTCGCCATCACTGTGTAGGATGTCTGCGGCTCCACGTCGACAACAAGGGCAAGGCCGTTTCCGTTGATGTACTCAAGGTATGATTCCTTCAACTCTGTGCCTTTGTCTGCGATTATGGCAGGATAGGAGGACTCTGGAACATTGGCGAGTGCCGCTGTCTTGATGATGACCAGTCTGCCGGACTCTATCCCGACTCCTTTCAGAACACAGGCCATCTTGCTGGATGTCGGGCCGTATTTCTCGTTGACCAGAGCGGCGATCGAGAACCAGGTGTAGGCCTCGCTTGTGGTCTTTGTCGTGATTGAGTTGACGGTCAGCTCCTCTTCTCCCGATGCGGATGTCGCCAGTGCGGACATTGTGTAGGAGACACCGGAGTTGCAAGGGGTCACAGAGTTGTAGCCGTTAGAGGAGTTCACGAGCGCAAGATAGTCTGACCTGACAGCGTAACTGTAGGATGTGTCCCTCAGGAATGCCTTGACGGCCTCCTTGTCGTATGGATCGCTGAAGACACTGTTGAATGTGCTTGTCGGAAGAAGACGGTAGCGGATGCTTTGTACATCCCGTCCTTTCCATGTTGTCCACACGGAGTTGGTCCATCCGTAACCTGTCATTCCGAGATAGGCGTTGGTGAGGTAGAAGTTCTGGTCGAACCAACTGGATCCGCCGTAGTTCGGGCCTGAGGACCAGCCGGTTGCAGTGGTCGTGATCCTTTTTGTGTACAGTCCTGTCGTGACGTTGCCGTTGTAGTCCATCCCGAATGCGATGATGTCGTAGCTCATCTCGGAGGCGAGGCTGGACACGCCGATGGTGTTTGTTCCGACCTTCAGGACGGAAGCTATGGCAAGCTGGAGGCTTATACCTTTGCTTTTGGCATATTCGATGATTGCGGATCTGTATCTTTCTATGACTGTGGCCTCGTCAAACTGCATCAAGGTTGAGGATGAGACCACATCGTAGTAGAAGGTGGCGTCAGGAGTCGCATATACATCGAAAACGACCGCGTCCGCAAGAACGTTCTCTGGAACGATCAGCAGGGCCGGCACATCCTCGGATGAGGTCGTGAAACTGGCCTGGGCGTATTCGGACGCTGTGTTGCCGCTTCCCGCAGGGATGGCCTTGACAGTGAATATGTAGTCAGTCCCCTTGGCGAGATTCGAGAGTGTGACGCGGTTCTCTGTCGTCGTTCCGCTGATGTCGCCGATGGTATATTCATAGCTGCCGGCACCAGGGATGACGCTCCAGCTGATTATTGTCTTGGAGGCGTAGGCGCTGCCGACTGTGATCTCAGGCTTTTCAAGCTGGCTCACGTCAGATGTGCGTACGTGAATATAGACGGGCTCGGAGGATGTCTTCGAACCGCCTTTCGCAGGTTCCGCCTGAAGTTTGACGACATATTCCTTGGCGGCCTCCAACCCGTTGAATGTCACGGACAGTGACTTCGTCGAATCCGCTTCGGCTCCGTCGAGGGAGTAGGTGTAGTTCTCCGCTCCGTATACTTTGTCCCAATCGATGCGGAAACTGGAGACTGTCACTTCGCTGACCTTGGCTTCAGGAGTTTTCAATGTCTCGCTCAAAGTGGCTTCCTTTGTGTCAGAACCGCATCCTGCCAGCAGCAAGAGGACTGACGACGCAGCCATCGCTAAGGCTGACTTTATCTTTCTTGAGGTTTTCATCATTCCACAGTAACGTTTATGGTTCTGACAGACTGGTTGCCGTCGGTGATCCTGATTACAGTCTTGCCTTTGGACACACCCTTGATCGTCAGGACGCTGTCCTTTAGGCTTACTTCCACTATTCCCTGCGCCGCCACTGAATATGTCAGCACGTCAGTCTTGTAGAAATATTCGGAGAGATTGACGCTGACTTCGCCTCCTTGGCTGACGGTGATGTCAGGTATCATCGCGACTTTCTTCACAGCCAGCAGGAGCTGGTATGTGTCAAGTGAGCCGGCTCCCATATTTCCGAAATATGGTGCCTCGCAGTACGGATCGACAGGGGTGACGCTGGAAAGCAGAGCCTCCTTCAGCATCTCGTTGGTAAGTCCTTTCTTCTTGTCCGCTCCGTAGTACCAGCTGACGGCGAGTGCGCAGGCTCCGGAGACGTGTGGGCAAGCCATAGATGTTCCGTTGATTCCCTCGTAGGCTGAGCCCCCGTCCTCGGCAACGCTTGTGCTGTAGACTCCGCCGTAGGTAGAGTTGAGGGAGAGGTCACCGCCCGGAGCGGAAAGGCTGACCCATTTGCCATAGTTGGTGAAGTATGACGGTGTCCCGAGCCATGATGTGGACGCGACACTGACCACAGCCTCATCCGAGGCAGGGTAGCAGAGCTCGTCAGAAGCATCGTTGCCAGCCGCGAATATCACGATTCCGCCGGCCATAGGGCCTTCCTGCTCCCCGTTCTCATCCAATCCCGCATATTTGATGAAGTAGTGGATGGCATCTGCGAGGGCTGAGTAATTGCCTCTGGTCCAGTCATTTTTGGAAAGGGCTCCGGCAGTGTAGCCCCAACTGTTCTGGCAGATCACCGCACCGTTGTCGGCCGCATACTTGATCGCGCGCACCTGCGCTCCGAGTCCGCCGCCGGAGTTGCCAGACTCTGAAGCTCCGAGAGTCTCACAGGACATGATCCTGACTCCGTCGCCGTTGCCTGATCCGCCGGCTATTCCGTTGACTCCTATTCCGTTGTTGTTGACGGCTGCTATTGTTCCGGCGACGTGCGTCCCGTGCATGTTCTCCGCCGAGAAAGTCAGTTTGCCATTGTTGTCGGTGAAGTTGAATCCGTGCACATCGTCGATGTAGCCGTTGCCGTCGTCATCGATTCCGTTATCCGGAATCTCTCCCTTGTTTACCCACATGTTGGCGGCGAGATCCTCGTGGTCGTATTTCACCCCCTGGTCCACAACGGCGACAATCACATCAGGATTGCCGGTGCAAAGCTGCCATGCGGCATAGACATCAGCGTCCGCTCCCACAACTGTTGAGTTAGAATATACATTGCCTGGATTGTTGTAGTGCCACTGCATCCTCTGCGAGCGGACACTCTCATTGAACGGGAAAGGAATATTCCTTGCCGATGAGTATGTCTTCGTCGCGGCCGGCACCGCCTCTTCCGTCACAGTGGCCTTTGAATATGCCGTCTCGGCCGTCGGGATGGAATATTCAATAACCTCCACTCCGTCGCATCCGGAGAGCATCTCCGCCACTTCCTTCGCCGTGATGGTCTCGTCGTACTTCGCTATGAACCACCTGTCCAGTCCTTCCTTTTTTGTACGTGCTTCGAATCGTCCGCACGCAGGGAACAGGCGCTCGAAACTGACTGAACCGACATTCATCAGAACCCTGTCGATCTGGGTGTTGCCGGAGGTCACGCCTCCTGCCCTTGTTGTTGTCTCGTCCGAGGCCCCAGCCTTCATCTTCACGATGATCTCGCCTTGGATGGCCGCTTCCGGCGAAAAGACAACGATAGGCCCGCTGTCTTCCGACCCAGGCCCATTGTTCTCATTTCCACCGATTCCATTGCACCCCGCAAGCATCACAAGCAGCGGAGTGATTGTCAAGAATCTGTTTTTCATTATTGATTATTAAAAGTTTATTCCTTCACGCATCTCACCTGGCCTGAAAAGATCTGTGACCTCGTCTCGTACGCAGCCCAATAGCCGTTGAATGCAGCAACATAGTGCTCGCAACTCTGGCTCTTCTTTTCGGAATCATAAGTCTTTTCCTGACTTGTCAGGTAGAAAGTCTGACCGCTCGCGTAGTTGTAAGGTGTGGTTCCGGCCGGTGAATACGATGACGGATAGATGTTTCCTGCCATCGGGTAGAAATCACCTGTCTGTCTCCAGACACGTCCGCATCCATTTTCCCTGTTCCATAGGAACTCGTTGTTTACCCCAGTCTCGTCATAGTCACCGTGTTTGCCTCCGGTCTTGATGCTCTCATCGCCTACGGCCTTGCCCCACATGTTCTTGCCAGGCACTTTGTAGCCTGGAGGACATGGGTCGAAAATGGTTTTCTCCTCGCCCCAAAGTCCTGGCTG
>DCMG01000113.1:0-2258 GCA_002321335.1 Bacteroidales bacterium UBA1628
TCTGTCCCGAAGGGGCCGAACGATGTGGCTGTCAGCAAGTCGTTCGTGACCAAGATGGCCGCGTTCGCGGATTGGTCGGACGGTGCTGTGGGCAAGATTGTCAACATTTCCGAGCACAATCAGGTCACCATCTGCGGAGTCTATGAGGACTATGTAATCGGAGATGTCACCGACATGGACGAGCGTCCAAGTGTCCGCTTCTGCTGGAATCGTGACTTCTACACGGAGGCCGACAAGGAGAAGGGTGAATATGATTGGTCCGGATTGATGAAGACTTTGGTTGTCAAGCTGAACGAAGTCACTCCGGAGACCATGCGCAAGGTCGAGAGAGCAATCAAGGAGGTCGCTCCGGACAGCGACGCTGAGGTGAAGGCATATTCAGAGACGCTTATGAGTATGTACGATTCCACAAAGCAGATGAAGCGAACCTACGAGCTCGGCTCCTTGTTCGCCCTTCTGATCGCCATCATCGGCCTTATCTCCTACGTCCGTGACGAGAACTACCGCCGCAGCGCAGAGATCGCTGTCCGTAAGGTCAACGGAGCTCAGTCCTCCGAAATCGTGTCGATGCTTGTGATGGATGTCCTGAAGATGGCGGTCATCGCAGTGATCATCGGCAACGCCGGTGCCTGGCTTGTGGCTCATTACTGGCTACAGCAATTCCCTGTCAAGATTGCCTTGAGCCCTCTGTTCTTCATCGCCGCCGACATCATTGTCCTCGCCATAATCGTGGCCACAATCGCCATCGGCTCCCTGAGAATCGCCCGCATGAACCCTGTCGATTCACTCAAGAGCGAATAGCGCTGCTGTATCTTCCCGGTCGTAGAGCCTGTGACCCGGCCCTTCGACGAGCTCAGGGATAAGACTTGACGGTCGTGGCAGTTAACTGTTTGTTAAACAGTAAAATGAACAAGTTCGTGGTGCCGTTTCAAGCACCACGAACTTGCTTTATTGTCTGGTAACCAGTTGATTACCTGCCACGCATTCAGAATCAATGAGTGGCGTATAACTTATTGATACCAAGCGAATAGACGTCTCTTCTTTAGAGAGAAACTGCTAAAGGGAAATGGTTATATTTCTGATAATGAATATGATCCATTTTACAGCCTCCTTTGCCACCCTCGGCCATAAGCGTGAGGGACCCAGCCGTCAGGCTGGGAGGGTGCTTCGGCTCTTCGGCAAACTCTGAGAACAGTTTCTTTTTACTTGAATATGAGCGTGAAGACAGTCGCTTCGGAGTCCGAGCGGGTGAGGCGGAGGGTGCCGCCGTGCATCCTCATGATCTGACGGGAAAGACTGAGGCCGATGCCGCTGCCGTCTGGTTTTGTGGTGAAGAACGGAATGAAGATCTCCTCCTGACTTGCCGGGCTGATAGGAGGTCCGTCATTGCTGACATTGATGATGACGTTGTCCCGTTTGTCAATCTCAGCGGAGATCTCGATGTGCCGGGCTCCGGCCTGGGCGGCGTTCTTGACTAGATTGATGAGAATCTGAGAGATCTGGCTTTCGTCAGCGTACAGCAGAACATCCTCGGTTTTCTCCACGAACTTAGCCACGGCTCCGGCTGCGGTCAGCACCGGCTGGCTGAGGTCAATCACCTTGGCGGCAAGATCCCGAGCGAAGAAAGCCTTCCTTACCGGCACGGCAACGTGTGTCAGATCCCTGTACGAATTGACGAACTTTATCAGGCCACGGGACGAGCTGGCGATTGTCTCCAGACCCGCCTTGAGGTCTGGGCCGTCTGAAGGCGGAGTTATCGTCCCGGCATATTCGGAAAGAGCCTCGGAAAGGGACGCGATCGGGGTGACGGTGTTCATGATCTCGTGGGTAAGGACCCTGATGAGCCTGGTCCATGACTCCGATTCGTTTTCCTCGATGGTCTCCGAGATGTCGTTCACCGCGATGATCTTCACGTCCTTACGCCCGATGTGGGCGGAAGTGGCGGAAAGAGAGATGTTGGTCTGAGAGCTTTCCGAATATATTGACGCTTTTTGGTCAAGTCCTTCCTCCACTTTCTCAAATGAGCTTCTTAACGAAGGGCTTACGATGTCAAGCTGGCGAAGCGTGCTCAAAGAAGAAACTCCCAGCAGAAGCAGAGCCTGCTTGTTGGTGTAGAGCACGGAATCCGTTCCGGACTCCAGCACGAGAATCCCGGTCTTTGCCTTGTCAAGCATCTGTCCGTAATATTCCTCCTGCTCCCGGATGTCGGCTGTCTCTTTCTGGAAGATGGTCCGGATTCGGTTAAGGGTCCGGTTGAT
>DCMG01000113.1:2353-2977 GCA_002321335.1 Bacteroidales bacterium UBA1628
TAGGTGACTTTCTTAAGGATGCGATGCCTCGTGAGAAGCACCGCGACCAGAGCCACCAGCGCCACAACGCCGATTGGAATCGCAATCTGAGGCCACGGCATCATATTCCTAAATTCCGTATTTCTTGAGTTTGCTGTAGAGGGTCGGGCGGCTGACATTCAATGCCTTGGCCACCAGGGACATATTCCCTGAATATTTCTCCACGGCGGCCCGGATCGCCTTTTCCTCGACCTCCTCCAATGTGGCCACCGACGGCTCGATTCCTTCTACCAAAGCCTCGGACGGCAGCTGCAATTCCTTATCTGTCAGATCTTTGCCTTCGGCAAGAATCACCGCCTTCTCGATGCAGTTCTGTAGCTCACGAATATTCCCGCTCCAGTGACATTCCTTCAGAGCGGCCTTGTCTTCCGGAGCGATTCCTTCCACCTCGCGATGGTACTTCTCATCGAACCTTTTTATGAATATCTCCGCGAGGGGCACGATGTCTTCCGGGCGCTCTCTCAGAGCCGGCAGATGGATGTTCATCGTGTTGATTCTGTAGAAGAGGTCCTCCCGGAAAGTGCCTTCCTGCACCTTCTGACGCAGATCCATGTTCGTGGCGCAGACAAGGCGGATGTTCACGTT
>DCMG01000023.1:0-4197 GCA_002321335.1 Bacteroidales bacterium UBA1628
GTCAAACAAAAAGAGCGTAAGATTATGACACCACTTGAAATTTCCACGGCTGCCATGAGCGCCAATTCCGGATCACTGATCATTGTTTGCGCGGTCGCAAGCGCGGTTATCCTGATCGTTTCTTTCCTGCATGAGAGGCTTAAAGCCCTAAATGTCAGGCACAGCATCATTACCTATTCCGACAATCTTGTAAGGCCCGTGTCATGGAACGGCGGAAGGGATGGTGTGGATGCCGATGGCATTCCTTTCTACGGATCCTTTGAAGATGAGGATCCCGACACGAAGGCTGATAACGTTGTGTCACTCCACGATGTCGTAAAGAAGGACAAGGAATATGGAAACAGAGGAACTCACGCTGCATAATGAATTGAAGCGCAAGAGCATATTCCTGAGAGACTACACCACCGAACTCTACGCCAGCGGGGCGTCGACAATTCGCATCGAGAAGAATCTGGGTCGAATCGCCGAACAGTGGCACACCAAGGCTGACTTCTCTGTGCTCCCTACCTGCATAGTCCTGAACCTTTGGGATGAGAAAGAAGAGAAATCCTACACCGTGACCGGAAAGATTCCGGCGGACAGGATCAACTTCAACACGGTCTCTGACCTCAGCGGACTCAGCTGGAAAATTGTCGAGGAAGGACTTGATGTCCAGACCGCCTCGGCTCGCTTCAAGGAAATCCTTGAAAAGAAAAGACTGAATCCTTGGCTTGTGCTTGTTCTTGTAGGACTCGCCAACGCCTCATTCTGTGAACTTTTCGGTGGAGACTTGATTTCGATGGCGATTGTGTTCCTGGCCACGGTGGACGGCTTTTTCCTCAAACAGAAACTTCCCGCAAAAGGAGTTGACTTCAGGATTGTGATAGTCCTCGCCGCCTGTCTGTCCGCTTTGATAGCTTGTTCCGGTTTCGTCTTCGGTTTGGGAAAGACCCCGGAGGTGGCTCTTGCCACAAGTGTTCTTTATTTTGTGCCTGGAATCCCTTTCTGCAATGCGGTCTGCGACCTTATCTATGGCCACTACATCTGCTGCATAAGCCGTTTCCTGCACGCTTTGATCATAACAGTCTGCCTGTCTTTGGGACTTTGCATCGCTTTCGGACTGCTTAACATTCAATTTCTGTAATGGAACTTTTCTTTCTTATCATAAAAGACGGTATCTTTGCCGCCATAGCGGCGATAGGCTTCTCAAGCATAAGCAATCCGTCACCCAAGGTGTTCCCTTTGTGCGCCTCGATTGCCGCGGCAGGACACATGACCCGATACGTGTTGATGAATATATGTGGCTTCCAGTTGGCTTCAGGCAGTATGCTTGGCGCTCTTGTCATCGGCTTCCTGGCCTTGCCGGCCGCCAAGCTGATCAAGACTCCGGCCGAATGCATCTCCTTTCCGGCACTGCTCCCTATGGTCCCAGGAATGTACGCCTACCGGACAATCCAGTCGCTGATGCATTGTCTGGGATCATATTCAGAGCCATCGTTCATGCACTACCTGTACCTGCTGAAGTTCAATTGGATGACCTGCATGGTAACCATCGTCGCGATGGTGGTCGGGGCGCTTCTTCCCATCCTGCTTTTCCAAAATTTTTCATTTAAGGTCACAAAGTAATGGAATTCAGACAACTACGTTATTTCGTCAAGGTCGCGCAACTGCGCAGTTTCTCCGAGGCCTCCAAGGCTTTGTTCATCTCCCAAAGCACTTTGTCCCAGCAGATAAAGCAACTTGAGGATGAACTTGGGGTGGATCTCCTTGTCAGGGACTCAAGGCACGTCGCCCTGAGCGACTACGGGGAGCAGTACCTTCCGTACGCCAAACAGGTGCTCAAGGATGTTGACGCGAGCGCGGAGAGGATGAAAGACGTGCGGGAGCTGAATGTCGGCACATTGAATGTCGGTGCGACCTACACGTTCTGCCCGCTGCTGGCGGACACGGTCAGGGATTTTATGAAGAAATATCCGGGGATCAAACTGAAGGTTTATTGCCGTTCGATGGAGAACCTTATGGAAATGCTTGAGCGCGGGCAACTTGACGTGGCATTGTCCTACAAACCATTGGAAAGTTACGAGGACATCGATTCGCACATACTGTTCAACAGCAAACTTTGCGTCATCGCTGGAAAGGACAATCCTGTGGCGAAGATGGATAAGATCCGTCTTTCCGAATTGGAGAAACTTCCACTGGCGTTGCCAGCCAATGGTCTGCAGGCCAGAAATGCATTTGACAGTCTGCTGTATGGCCAGAACTTCAAATATGACGTGCGTCTGGAGATAAATGACTTGAGCATGTTGCTGGACATGGTGTCAAGGACAAACCTCGTGACGTTGCTTTCCGCCGCAACTGTCAAGGGCAAGGATGATTTCGTGGCTGTTGAGTTGGATCATCCGCATTCCGAAATGGCGGGATCGTTTCATCTACTCAAAGGCACCTATTGCAAAAACGCTACAAAGGAATTCCTGAGATTTCTGATTGAGAACAACTCGTTCACAATGGCGATGGAGGCCATCGCGAACAGATAGCGGAAAGCCCTGACCCGAAAAAAATCTTACGCTCCTGATTCCGAACCGTTTTGTCGAACATTCCGCCGGTTTCGGATCTTCCGGGTCAGAGCTTATCCTTTATATTCATGTGTATGAGGCGGTGCGGCTGTTCTCCTTTCCGGAGGCACGGCCGCACCGATGGGATTGCTGCCGCCTTGTGGCGACGGCGGTAGGTTAATCAGGTCTATACCAGAGCCTTCACCTGCTCGGCGTTGAGCGGAAGCAGCTCTGTGATCGGCTTGTACTCGTACTGATCGAAGTCGTTGATCTGGGCGAAGCCGCCTGACTTGTCACAGCGGTAGTAGATGTACATCAGAAGTCCGCCGGGAGCCTCCGGGACAACATTGGTGGATTTGCCCTCAAGGAACGACACGAGTTCCTCTTTCTTCGTTTTCGGATAGTTCGCCGTCTTGCGCCTGAACGAACCTTCCTTGCCTTCGATCACGTAGGAGGATTTCATCGCCAGAAAAAGGATCACGGCGAAAGCTATGAGCGTGCATCCGAGGATGAACATTGAGTCAGAGCAGAAGAGAAGAGCCACACCTGCGGCGAGGAACACGAGTGTCACGATTATGTCCTTCGCAGACCTTGTTTTTTTGATATTTACGGTTTCCATTTGTTTTCTGTTTTTATTATACCTGATTAATGGAGGCTGTTGATTTTGGACAGTCTCTGTATATTGCGTGGATGAGGAAAACTTTCCTCGTTTTGATTATGGAAACCGGCTGCTATAGACGCAGCTTCCGCAGTGTCGGCAGGGAATGCCTTTGTACGTTAAGATGACAGAATGCCTTGAACTCCAGAACCCTGAAGTCGAATTCCGTCCTGCGAGCATTCCTGCACGGACTGCCGGAAGCTCCGGTGACTGTGCGGATTACCGTCTGCCCTTCGGCCGTCGGGCTTGTCAGGCATGGCGTGTTGAACTTTATGAATGAATGTTCAGATTGGATCGGGTCGGTAATGTCGCCGTTGGATGTCATGACGGCTGCCTCAGTGTCAGATCCGGTAAAGAAATTGACCCGCAGCCCCTCGCACAAGAAAGCGAGCGCGACGAGGACAACGGAAACCAAGCAGAACCTGACAAATGACTTCATCGCCTCTACCTCCTGAGTCTTACGAATATGCTGAGTGGCAGGTTCTTCCCGAACCTGTCCCTGAGAACCAGCTCGCCGGATTCCAGAACGGTGTCCGGCGCGAGACCGAAAGCCTGGCGGACAACTGTCTCGCCGAGAATGGCCGAGAATCCGTTGGAGTAAAGGTTCAGGACGAGGAAACTGTTTTCCGGGGCGAGTATCTTCCCGACAGTCTTCATCATGTCGAAAAGGCATTCGTCCAGTTTCCATTTCTCTCCGTCCGGTCCGTGGCCGTAGGCGGGAGGGTCAAGAATGATGCCTTGGTAGAGATTGCCTCGTTTGGCTTCCCGGTTCGCGAATTTCATCGCATCCTCTACCACCCAACGGATGTCTTGAAGCCCGCTGCGGTCCTGATTGCCGTGAGCCCATGTGACGACCTGACGCACGGAGTCAAGATGCGTGACATCGGCTCCTGCGCATTTTGCAGCCAGTGAAGCCGCTCCCGTGTAGGCGAACAGATTCAGAACCTTTGGGCGGGAACCAGTCTTTGCGGCGATGTCCGAGGTCTGCTTGAATATGTAGTCCCAGTT